>JAHJCS010000134.1 GCA_018812465.1 Nanobdellota archaeon
ACCCTGAGGTAAGCATCTCAATTGTGAACAGGATTGCCAATACATCACGCCTTCCAGTGTACATCTATGACAATGCAGGTATTGCAGTTGATCCAGATAATGGGATAATTGGCCCAGAGAATTTCAGCGAGATGATCAAACATCCTCAAATATATGGAATAAAGGCAAGCTCTGGAGACCTTTCATTGTTCTTTCAGTATGCAGCTATTGCAGAGAAAGCTGGCAGAAGAGCTTTTGTGGGCAATGAGAGGATGATGGCAGGCTCAAGAAGCAAGGATATTGTTCCTAGCATGGCAAATATTTACCCAGAACTCTGCAAGGATCTCACAGATGCTCCTAACAGAGAAGCAAGAATGATCCTTCAGGAAGAACTGAATAAAAGAGGAGAGATGATATATTTTGATTATAAGAAGATAAAAGGCGGATTGATGCAGGCACTAGCCTGCAAAGGTATCTGTTTCTCAGAACCATTGGATCCTGAACAGAGACTCGGTCCTTCTGAAAAGAGGGATATTGCGATGTATGTTGCTATGATAGAAGGAAGGAATCCCAGTGCATGATCAGGTTCTCAAATCAAACCAGGTAGCATCATTTATCTTGACATCAATGAAGTCTCCAAGATTTATTTTCTTTTTACCGGGCTTAATCACAACTGGCCTGTAGAACTCATTCCTTGCGACAAAAGTTCCTGTTCCTTTCTTGCCTTTTTCATCGACAAGAACTTTTCCTTCCCAGCCAATCAACTTTTTGTTCTTTTTCTCTGCAAGCTCAATATGCACTTTCTCAAGCTCTTGGGATCTCTGTTTTGTTATCCTGCCATGGACCTGGTCTTTCATCTTCTCAGCAGGTGTGCCAGGCCTTGGCCAGAATCTTGATCTGTTGAGGACCTCTGGCTTGATCTCTTTTATCAGGTCAAGAGAATCCTGGAACTGCGCATCAGTCTCTCCAGGAAAACCGCAGATGATGTCTGTTGCTATTGTTATTTTAGGAAATGCTTTTCTGAATTTAGAGACAATCTTCCTAAAATCATCAACAGAATATCTTCTATTCATTTTCTTCAATATCTCATCATTGCCAGACTGCACAGGAATGTGGATGAACTTGAATATCTTTTTGCTCTTGAAAACATCAATCAATTCATCAAGCATTGGCAGAACTTTGTCTGGATTCATCATTCCTAATCTCACAAAGAACTTTCCTGGCAGCTGCCCAATATCTTCAAGAAGGTCTGGAAGACCATGTTCATAAGAAGCGAGATCCTGTGAAGTGAGCCAGATCTCCTTGCAGCCATTGTCAAGAGCAGATCTTATCTCTGCAATGATTTTCTCTGCTGGATAAGAGAAAAGCTTTCCTTTAGCAAGCCTGGTTATGCAGTAGGTGCATGCTCCATCGCATCCTTCAGATATCTGCACAATGTCAATAACAGGATTGTATCTGTGCTTTGGAAGGCAGAGCTTTATCTCATGCTGCTCACCGACAAAATCCCTATGCTTCTTTCCATTAACAAGAATGTCTACTGCTTTTGCGATATCCCTTATATGCTGAGGCCCGACAAGCACTGCATCAGGAGCAGCATCCTTAAGGATATCCTGCTCTGCTTCTGGCATGCAGCCTGACACAATCAAGGGCTTGCCTGAATCCTGAACTGCCTTGATCCTTTTCAGGGCATTGTTCTCTGTAGGGCCTTTCACAATACATGTATTGATGATTATGAGGTCAGCGTTCTTCTCATCAGATACCATAATGCAGCCTGCTTTTTCTAGCAGGCCTGCCATGATCTCTGCATTGCTCCTGTTCGCTGAGCAGCCATAATTCTCGATGTATATATTAGTCATGGATATACCAGAAAACAGCTCAGTTATATATTTTACTGAGAATATAATTCAGTAGATACTTATTGAATATTGATTTGATATAATAAAAATTCGCCGTTCGGAGCTACTGCAAATTCTGAAGAATTTGCAGGCCTTAAAATGCATGCATTTTAAGTATCTCCAACCTAAAGGTTTCAAAACCAAAGGTTTTGGAACTAAGAAAATATGAAATATTTTCTGTTGTTGGA
>JAHJCS010000135.1 GCA_018812465.1 Nanobdellota archaeon
CCAACAGCGTATAATTCAACGAAGACAAAACAAGCAGCTGCTCTGATTGCCGAGAATCTGGGCATTGATTATGTTGAGATTCCTATTGAGGATATGGTAGATGTGAACAAAAGACTGCTTGAAAGCCTTAAGACTGATGGAGATGCCAGGCTGACAGATATTGGAGAAGAAAATGTGCAGGCAAAGATCAGAGGGACAAGCATACTATCAAATCTTGCTGCAAAGAGAGGAGCAATATTCACCAATAATGGAAATAAGCTTGAGACAGCACTTGGCTATGCTACCCTTTATGGGGATGTTGGAGGCGCATTCGCTCCGATAGGAGACCTCACAAAAGAAGAGGTATTTGAAATGGGAAAATACCTGAACAGGGAGGTCTTCAGAAGAGAAGTGATTCCAGGGATACTGTTCCCTGATAGGCTGTTCAGGTTCACAGAGGACCAGATAGAGCCTAGCGCAGAGCTCAAGGACAACCAGGTTGATCCTATGAGATTTGGATATCACTGTGCGCTTCTAAAAGCATTCACTGATTACAAGAAGAAGACTCCAGAGCAGATAATGAGATGGTACATAGAAGGCTCTATGGAGAAGATGCTTGGCATAAGCACTGACCTCATCAGAAGATGGGGCATTGACAACCCGCAGGAATTTGTCAATGACCTTGAGTGGTTTGACAGATCAATCCAGAGGAATGTGTTCAAGAGAATACAATCACCCCCGATAATCATAACAAGCAAGTCAGCATACGGCTATGACATACGGGAGAGCATGCTGCCATACAGGCAGTCAAAGGAATACCTCGAATTAAAGCAGGAGATCCTTGGGATGGAGAGATATAAAACAAAGGAGTGAGAATAATGAAAGGAACAGATGATAAACAAGGCGGATACAGAAGAGAAGGCTACATAAATCCAATACCCACAACAGACCTGGTAATTGAATATGCCCTGGGCCAGAAATATGGAATTGTTCTGATAGAAAGAAAGAATGCACCTAAGGGAATAGCACTTCCAGGAGGATTCGCAGAGCATGGCATAAGCCTTGAAGACAATGCAGTAAAAGAGGCTAAAGAAGAAACTAATCTTGATGTGATACTGGAAAGTCCTGAAAGACCATTCTGCGTGCACTCAAGACCAGACAGGGATCCAAGAGACCATATGATCAGTGTAACCTATATTGCACAGGGATCTGGATCGCTCAAAGCAGGTGATGATGCAAAAGCAGCAGGATTGTATGATATGAGTGAAGTGAAGGGCCTGCTTGGAACAGGAAAGATAGTATTTGATCATGAGAGAATTATCGCAAAGTATCTTGTCCACAGAGGCCATGCAACAGAAGAGGAGGTCGCTGAATACTTGCGTGCTGCATGATACCCTGCAGCACCCATGAGGATGATGCAAGATGAAGGAATATGGAAGAATTGGGATAATAGGAAGGTTCAAGCCAGTGCATAATGGTCATGCATCAATGCTTGAGGCTGCATGTGAAAGAGCTGAACATCTGATTATAGGAATCGGAAGCTCTAACAGGTATAATGCAAGGAATCCTTTCACTGCAGAAGAATCCAGGGAGATGATTGATCTTGTGCTTAAGCCTAGGTTCAGCAATTATGAGATAATATTTGTGCCAGATTTTGGGCATTACCCTCAGTATGCAGACGGCAAGATGTGGGAAAAGTATGTTAAGGATAATTTTGGCATGCTTAACTTCATTATATCTGGAAACGGATATGTGTCTGAACTGCTCAGAGATTATTATGATATAATCAATCCTGAGGAGATAATTCCTCAGGGAAGAAGAACAGTTGTGAAAGCAACACAAGTAAGGATGGAGATTGCAACAGGTGGCGATTACAGATCATTGCTGCCTGAAATTGTCACTGATTATCTTGAAAAGAATAAGCTCATAGAGAGGATGGTCAGAGAGTTCGGCGCAGAGATAATTGAGTATGCATCCAGATATGATCCCGGGAATCCAAAAGATGCTGTTTCAGAGAAACAGCACATAACAGCTGCTTAGGCAAATACAAGGATAAACAGAGTATAAGCTAGCGTTAGCTATGCAGAACGGAGGTAAGAAAATGTCAGTAATAGGTTATTTCAAAGCAGAACCAAATGAGTTTGCAAGAATGAGTGTGAATGGGCAGGTGAAGAAACAGGGCACAGGCATATCTGGAATTTATCTTCCATTCAGGACCAGCATAGAACTTGTGTCTGTATCAGCAGATGACCAGGGGTTTGTGTTCAAGGAAATGAGCTCAGACAAACAGGAGATAACCCTGCAGGGAGGATTTGTATATCGGATAACACAACCAGAGATTGCATTGGGACTGTATAACTTCTCAATTGATCCTGGAACAAAAGAGTATCAAGGGGAGGATTATATGAAGCTTCCGCAGAACATACAGCAGCTTGTGCATGCAGAAGCAAGAAAGATAATACAGGCAGAACCGCTTGAGAAACTGATTGTAATGAATGAGACATTGTCCAATGAAGTATATAATGCTATGAAAAAGTCAGAGCTAGTTCCGCAATGGGGCATAAACCTGCAGATGGTGTATTTCTCAAATATAATGCCAAAACCTGAGATTGCCAAGGCATTGGAAGCCACATACCGTGAAGGCCTTCTGCAGAAAGAGGATGAGGCAAGCTATGGAAGAAGGGCTTTGGGAGTAGAGAAAGAAAGGGCTATCAGAGAGAACGAGATGGCCACTGAGATAGGGATAGAAGAAAAGAGAAAGGCGCTTGTCGGGCTTCAGGCAGAGAATATAATGTCAGAAGCAAAAGCTGATGCAAAAAGGCTGGAACTGGAGATCTTCAAGGAGATGGGAGCAGAAGAACTCAGGGCGCTTGCACTGCTAAGAATAGGCGAGAACGCAGCAAGAATCAGCCACTTGAGCATAACACCTGACCTGATTACAGCATTGAAAGAAGGTGTCAAACCGAACTATTAGGTGGAAAAGATGACCCTTGATAAGATAATTGTTGTGAAAAGAGCAACGCAGCTTGAGGAGCTGTTGAAAAGGCATGCGACAGCTTCTCAGGTCAAGTTTTATCTGGAATCACAGGGAAAGTCCTATAAGGATTACCTGGCTGAGCATACTGCTTACCATGAAGGGCTGAAACAGACAAAGAAAGCGATTCCTAAGACAATAAGACAGAAGGAAGTTGATAAAGAATACCTTGCCAGTTTCCATTTTGGAGAGAAGGACCTTGTTGTAGTTGTTGGAGATGACGGGCTTGTCGTCAATGTTGCAAAATATGTTGGGGAACAGCCAGTGGTTTCAGTTAATCCTGATGAGAAAAGATA
>JAHJCS010000136.1 GCA_018812465.1 Nanobdellota archaeon
CAGTCGCTTTCTGGAAGCTGGCGCCTTCAAGATTGCTTCCTGAGAGGTTGGCTCCTTCTATTCTTGCATAAGAGAAATTGCTTCCTTTCAGGTCCATTCCAGAAAGGTCCCCTGAAAGTCTTGTTTTAGAGAAATCAGCTCCTGATATGTCCTTAGCTTCAGCTTTAATCCTTTCAATACTCTCTGATATCTCTTTATAATCATTCTGAGGTGCGACAACTATCTTTTTGACTCTCCCTTTATCATCTATTTCAAATTCTATCCTTCCTTTTATATCTCCTTTCCTGAGCCTGTCAAGGATATCATTTATTCCTGCCATCATCATATTTATTGTTCTGAAGGTTAATAAATCTTTCTTCTTCAGGATATCCAAATTCTTATAAACCCCCTCTTGTTTTACCCTCTAATGTCAAAAAACAGGGTTGCACACTTCATAAAGAATCCCAGGAAAGCTCTTTTCAAGCTTGCTCTTCCTATATTTGCCGGAATGATGGTTCAGGCAATGTATAATATAGTTGATACTGCTTTTGTAGGCAGGCTTGGCGCTGAGTCAATAGCAGCCCTCACTTTCTCTTTTCCGCTTTTCTTTGTGCTGATAGCGCTCAACTCAGGTATCGGTGCTGGAATGAACTCAAGAATATCCCGTTTCCTGGGTGAGAAGAAGAAAGGGGGCGCAGAGAATGCTGCTATGCATGGCATATTGCTTTCAACGGTAATAGCTATTATCTTTGTTACTCTTAGTTTTGTGTTCCTTAAGCCTATGTTCATACTTTTTGGTGCAACAGGCAATGTCCTTGGGCTGTCGCTTGGCTATATGTCAATTGTTCTTGCAGGAATGCCTTTCATGTTCATAGCTTACATCATAAGCAGCATCTTCTCAGGCGAGGGTGACACAGTCACTCCTACAAAAGTGCAGGTCGCAGCGCTCGTGCTGAACATCATTCTTGACCCTATATTTATCTATGGGTTTGGTTATGGCGTGAAAGGCGCAGCAATCGCGACTGTGATCTCATTTATATTTGCGCTTGTATTGTCCCTATATTTCATAAGTACAAGGTCATATCTTAAGATTGAAAGAAAGAGCTTCAGGTTCTCTTACCGGATACTTTGGCAGATACTCTCTGTAGGAGCCCCTGCAAGCGTGATGACTCTTCTTATCTCATTTTATGTTCTGTTCATAAACAGGTTCATGTCATCTTTTGGCACTAATCATGTCGCATCTTTTGGTATTGTATCCAGGCTTGAGAGCCTTGCGATAATGCCTATTGTGGCTTTCTCCATATCATTACTCACTTTAGTGGGAATGTTCTACGGAGCAAAGAGATATGAACTTCTTAGAAGCATCATATGGTATGGTGTCAAGTCGACTATTATCATAACATCCCTAGTGGGGGCTGTGTTCTTCATAGCACCTTCCATCTTCCTGAGGATATTCACATCTGACTATGCTCTGCTTGGCATAGCTGTACCTTATCTTAGGATCGATGTGTTCACATTCCCTCTGATGGCTTTCAGCATGGTTATCAGCAGAGCACTTCAGGGCATGGGGCACGGAATGCCCGGGCTTGTAATCAACCTTATCAGGATATTTGTTGTGGCACTGCCTCTTGCTTTTGTCTTTGTTTTCATAATGCATCTCAGCTATCTTTGGATAGCTGTCGCTATGGTCTGCGGAGGAGTAGCTGCTTCTACTACAGCGATAATCTGGCTTGAGGTTGAGATGAAGAAGTGCAAGAAAAAGAATTGCTGAACACACTGCTGAGGATAAACTATTTAAAATGGAAGACCTTGAGACAGCGATAATGAGAATACAGACAGCTGGGTATTATTTCATAACTTCAAGCTCAGACAATGATGTGTCAAAAAAGCCGGTGATTGAGACAGTTCTTTCTGCCCTTGAAGGGGGTGCAAAAGTTGTGCAGTACAGGGAGAAAATGCTTCCTTACGCGCAGAGGCTTCCTGTGGCAATTAAGATAAAATCACTTCAGTCGCTGTATGATTTCTTGTTCATAATAAATGATGACCCTATTCTTGCAAGAGATGTTGGTGCAGATGGGCTGCATCTAGGCCAGAAGGACCTGAATAAGACCTCTTATGCGCAGGCAAGGGCAATCATTGGGCCTGAGAAAGTAATTGGGATATCTGCTTCTACAATGGAACAGGTTCAGATGGCTGTTAGCCATGGTGCTGATTATGTGAGCCTAGGTCCTATCTATAAGACCACCACCAAGCTTGATGGAGATCCTCCCTGCGGACTTGGGCTGATAGAGAAGACAAGAAGGATGATGGAAGAAGGAAAGCTGAGAAGGGTTCCTATATCTGTGATCGGAGGTCTGAACATGTCAAATTACAATGATGCTATCAAGGCAGGAGCAGATCTTGTCTGCATGATACATCCAGTACTCCAGCATAATAATATCTCATCTGCTGTTGATTCTATAAGAAATAAGGTTCAGCATACTATCAGGAGATATGGATAACCATTTATTCTTTTGCAGAGAAGGAAAATTATTAAAGTATATGAGGTATACTATCTTAAAAGAGTGTTAAAATGAGATATCAACTTTATTTTCCATTGTTTGCTTTGATTATCGCAGGGTGTGCTTTAATAACAGAGATACCTGCAGAAACTGATTATCATAATATTCTGGAAGGTGATATTCTGACTTTATCAAGCCCTGCTTTTGAGGCCAATGGAATGATTCCTCCAGAATACACCTGTGATGGAGATGATGTGAACCCTCCTATCATGATTGAAGGAATTCCTCCTGAGGCAAAGTCAATGGCTTTGATTGTTGATGATCCTGATGCTTCAAAAGAAATATGGGTGCATTGGGTTGTGTACAATATTGATTCAGTGAGCCTCATTGATCAGGACACTGTTCCTGGAATTGAAGGCACAAACAGTTTTAAGAGAACATCATATGGTGGTCCATGCCCTCCTTCAGGAACCCACAGGTATTTCTTTAAAGTCTATGCTCTTGATGCAGAGCTTGGCCTTGAACCAGGAGCCTCTAAGAATGAGCTTGAGAATGCTATGCAAGGCCATATACTTGATTCTGGAACTCTTATAGGAACATACTCAAGGGATTAGATAAATGCAAGAATTCCTAATATTGCATGAGCCAATCCAAGCAGCACAGTTATTCCTGCAAGTGCCTTGTGCCATTTAAGGGTTATCATTCCTTTGTTGACACCTTTCATATTATAATGGCCTATCGCTGCAGTGGATATCAGGCAGAGCAATGTCACTATTCCTCCCCAGGCTATAGCTGGGAGTCCAAGAATCCTATAAAATATAATCTGTTCAAACATATTTTTCACCTCTCTATGCAAACAATACTGATACTAGATCACCGACATAATGCGTTATTATTATGACAAGCACTGCTATTCCAATATGCTCTGCAATCACTTTCCATGCTGCAGTCTTCTCCTGTCTTGCCATGTAAAAGCTGAGCGCACTCAGGAGGAACAATCCCCAGGCAATACTGATTATTATTGCTGTTGAGAGATCAAATACCAAGACCGGAACAATGAATGTTGAAGCAAATATAAATTTTGACACAAATGTGGATATTGTAGCGAACCATATCTGCCTGAGAGTATGCTTGTTCTCTGATTCCTGCGAGATATGTATTCCCAGTGCATCTGAGAAAGCATCAGCAATGGCTATAGTAAATATTCCTCCCAGCACTACAAGCTTTGAATGTGTGCCTGAGTGGAGGCCTACCATAAGGCCCAGAGTAGTTATGATTCCAGAAGTAAGACCAAATGAGAAACCTATCTTAATTGACCTCTTCATGATAAGAAATAATGGCCTTTTATATAAATAGTTTATGCTGTAAATATTAGATTAGGTGGATAGTGGCAACAATAATAATGCACGCCACCCTCCTGACAGCAGACGGTCAAATTCTCGCTTTGCTCAAATTTGTCCTACTCGCCACCCCGCAACGGGTTACGCTCCGTTGACACGCAATGTGGAGCTTACAGCTCCACGCCACGGCTTTGTTGTCTTAAACATATGGCCGTGGTATGGGCCTTGTGCCCCATGTCTTTTGGTAAAGCTTTTGTAAAAGGTTTTGGGACAACCTCCGCCTCGTCTGCGTCAGGGCGGCGTTGAGGAGAATCTTCACTCCGCCACTTCTAGTTTGCAGTGTGGTCAGGCGGAGCTAGGAAGAGTAAGCACTCTCAATATAATTATTAAGTGCAATCAAAGATTAAAAAAGTTTATCTCTCATTGCCAGAATAAATATCCAGTATCTCTTCAACACTTTCTGATCTCATCAGCTTATTCCTCAGAACTTTTGCTCCTGGAATGCCTTTTGTGAACCACATTGAGTGCTGCCTGAGCTCTGTGAAGCTTCTTGTCTTCTCAAACTTCCTGTAATAATTGAGGAATCTCATGAATGAATCAATCTTCTCTTTCTCTGTTGGCTCTGGCATGCTTTTGCCTTCTTCTATAATCTCTTTTATTCCCTTAAACAGTAGAGGATTTCCTATAGCTCCTCTTGCAACCATCACTCCGTCACATTTGGTCCTCTCTATCATTGCTTTTGCAGTGCCTGGCTTGAATATGTCTCCATTGCCTATTATCGGCACATTGGCTTTCTCTTTTGCTTTCCTTATCTCTTCCCAGTCTGCTTTGCCGGTGTATTTCTGCTCTTTTGTCCTTGCATGTATTGTTATTGCACTCACACCAAGGTCTTCAAGTATCTTGACAATATCAAGAGTCCTTATAGAATCCTTGTCCCAGCCTGTCCTTATCTTTGCTGTGACTGGCTTGTTTGTGGCGCCAATCACAGGTCCTACTGCTTTCTCGATCTGCTCAGGATGCTTGACAAGAAAAGCTCCTGCTTTTATTGCAAGGGCATCCTTTTCCGGGCATCCCAGATTTACATCAATTATATCAGAAAATTCTTCCACAATCCTTGCTGCTTCTTCCATTATCTTCCTGTCAGATCCGAGCAGCTGAGTCATTATAGGCTTTTCCTGCTTAAGATAGCATGTTCTCTCTATTAACTTCTCTGCATTGCCAATAACCTGGTTAGACACCAGCATTGGAGTGGATACCATTCCAGCTCCATATTCTCTGCAGAGCAGCCTGAATGCTGCGCAGTTCACTCCAGCCATAGGTGCGAGGATAACTGGAGTATCAAGTGTGATATTACCTATCTTGAGTTTATTCATCTCTTAAAAGAAACAGGGTTCTATTATAAAATTTACTCTTCAACTATCTTTATTGCGCTCTCTGGACACTGGCTTTCGCATGCATGGCAGCCTATGCACTGACCTGGTTTCTTGACCAATGCTTTCTTATTCTCCAGAACAAAGACTTCCATAGGACATATCTCAACACAGCTATTGCAGCCTGTGCATTTATTATTGTCAACAACTGGGTAGGGCTTCTTAGGTTCTTTATCAGCCATCTTAATCTTTCTCGATTTCCTCAGAGGTTTCTTCTTTCTTTTCTTCAGAATCAGTTTCTTTCTTCTCTTCCTTAGCTTTCTTTGGCTTTTTCTCAGTTTTCTCTTCTGTCTCCTCAGCAGCCTTCTTTTCTGTTATATTCTCCTTTTCAGCTTTCTGAGGTGCTTCAGGTGCAGGTTCAGCAGCTTCTTCTACAGCTGCAGACTCTCCTTCCTTCTTGCTTTCTTTCTCAAAGACAAGCATCCTGATCTCACATATCCTCAAAGGATATATCTTGTTGAGGTCATTCTTGATCTCTCTTTGAAGTCTGTTGCTCACAATATCCTGAACTAGAATATCACTGCTCAATTTCCTTATCCTTGATACAAACATCTCTTTTGCTTTCTTCCTCATCGCATTTGAGACAGAGCTTGTCACAAGGTTCTTTGTGATTATCAATGGTTTTATCCTGACTTTCCTGTTGTTTGAAGTCATTGCAGAGAATGAATCATCAATCCTCTGCTTTCCTCTCCTGACAAATCTCCTGATAGAAGAAGGCACAATCTCAAATTTCTTGACTTCTGTGAATGCTGTATCTCCCATTACTCTTTTGACTTCAAATATGATGTTTATGTTCTGTTTTTTCATATCCCTTGTAAGGCTCATGAGGTTGACTGATACAGTCCTGCCTAAAAGGATATTAGGATCAATAGAAGGAGTCTCTCCTATCATCTGTTCATTGAATATTTTTGGAGCGAGAATCCTATGCCATCTTTTCTTCTTCCATATATCTACGACTCCGCCTTTAGCTTTAACCTTTACCATAGAGGTATATGGGAAAGTGGGGGGTTTATAAAGATTTCGGGTCTAGTGAGCTATATAATACTCATTTGGTGCTTATTCTATAGAACTACTTAAATATCCAGATTAACGACCTTCTTGGCATTCTCTTCTATGAAATTTCTTCTAGGCTCTACTTCATCACCCATGAGTATAGTGAATACCTTATCTGCCCTGACAGCATCTTCTACTGTTATCTGCTTAATTGTCCTCTGGCTTGGGTCCATTGTGGTCTCCCAGAGCTGTGTGGGGTTCATCTCTCCAAGGCCTTTATATCTCTGAATATTGACTCCTTCCTCTCCTGTCTCTTTAAGCACACCCTCTTTTTCAGCATCAGTATACACATACTTAGCCATTTTGCCTTTTGCGATCCTGTATAAAGGAGGCATAGCCAGGTAGATATATCCTTTCTCTATAAGTCCAGGCAAATACCTGTAGAAGAATGTGAGAAGGAGAGTTGTGATATGGTTACCATCAACATCAGCATCAGTCATTATGATTATCTTGTGGTATCTTGTCTTGTCAATATTGAACTCTTCTCCTATGCTGGTGCCTATAGCTGTGATCATTGTGGTTATCTCATTGTTTGCGAATATCCTATGAAGCCTTGCTTTCTCTACATTGAGGATCTTACCTCTCAGCGGAAGTATAGCCTGAATCTCTCTGTCTCTCCCCTGTTTAGCACTGCCTCCAGCTGAATCTCCCTCAACAATGAACAGCTCTGATTTTGCAGGATCCCTGCTTGAGCAGTCTGCAAGCTTTCCTGGAAGCCCGCTGAACTCAAGTGCTGACTTCCTTCTTGTGAGATCTCTTGCTCTCTTTGCAGCTTCTCTTGCTTTTGCAGCCACAGAACTTTTATCCAATATCCTCCTGGCAATGGTAGGATTCTCCTCAAGGAAAGCGCTGAGACCTGAGCTCACCAGAGAATCAACTATTCCTTTAACTTCAGAATTGCCTAGTTTTGTCTTTGTCTGGCCTTCAAACTGTGGTTCAGAAAGCTTTATTGAGATGACTGCACTCAAACCTTCTCTTACATCCTCGCTTGTGAGCTTGACATCCTTCAGCAGGCTCTTGTCCTCTCCATATTTGTTGAGTACCCTTGTGAGTGCTGTCCTGAATCCCACAAGATGGGTTCCTCCTTCTTTTGTGTTTATGTTATTCGCAAAACTGAAAAGATTCTCCTGATAGCTATCATTGTATGCCATAGCTATCTCAAGTATAATCTCATTCTTCTCTTTCTGGAAATATATGACATTGTGAAGAGGTACCTTGTTTTTGTTCAGGAATTCCACAAATGATTTTATTCCTCCCTCATAAAAGAATTCATCATTCTCTTTGCCGTCCCTTTCATCCTTTAGTATTATCTTGAGGCCTTTATTCAGGAAAGCGAGCTCTCTTAGCCTTGATGAGAGTATATCATAATGGAATTCAGTTTCCTCGAATATCTCTGGATCTGGCCAGAATGTGATTTCTGTTCCTGTCTCTGTTGTGCTGTCGCCTGCTTTAAGCTCTGTTGTCGGCGCTCCTTTGGAATATTCCTGTTTATATACCTGATCATCTCTCTTTACTTTGACAATAAGCTTTATGGATAAAGAGTTGACTACAGAGATTCCTACTCCATGCAGTCCTCCTGCTACTTTGTATGTCTTTCTTGAGAACTTTCCTCCTGCATGGAGCTTTGTCATCACAACCTCAAGGGCTGACATATCAAATTTTGGATGTTTCTCTACAGGAATTCCTCTGCCATTATCAATGACTGTGACAGAATTATCCTTATTGATTATTACTGTGATCTCAGTGCAGTATCCTGCAAGAGCCTCATCAACAGAGTTGTCTACTACTTCATACACCAGGTGGTGCAGACCAGATAATCCAGTGGATCCAATATACATCGCAGGTCTTTTCCTTACAGCTTCTATTCCACCAAGCACTTGTATAGAATCAGCTCCATAATCTGTTTTAGGGGTTTTCTCTGGGGCATTTTCAGCCTTTTCCTGCTCTTTTTCTGTGTTTTCTGTCATTTTGTAGGTCTGGCTTCTAACACCAGTTTCTTGACCCA
>JAHJCS010000137.1 GCA_018812465.1 Nanobdellota archaeon
AACAAGAGCACTTTCAATTTCAGCAGTGCCTATCCTGTGGCCTGAGACATTCATTACATCATCAATCCTTCCCATTATCCAGAAATCTCCATCTTTGTCCTTCTTTGCTCCATCACCTGTCAGATATACCCCAGGGTATTTTCCGAAATATGTTTCTTTGTATCTCTGATGGTCCTTGAACACATCCCTAAGCATGCCAGGCCAGGGCCTTTTTATCACAAGATAGCCTCCTTCTTCAGGTCCTGCTTCTGACCCATCCTCTCTGAATATTTCAGGAATAATTCCTGGAAAAGGCCTGAGCGCAGATCCTGGCTTAAGGGTCATTGCACCTGGAAGAGGTGTTATCATTATGCCTCCAGTCTCTGTCTGCCACCAGGTATCAACAATAGGGCATCTTCTTTTTCCGATATTCTCATGGTACCATATCCATGCTTCAGGATTGATTGGCTCTCCTACTGATCCCAGCAGCCTGAGGCTGCTAAGGTCGTGTTTTTCCGGCCATTCTTCTCCAAGCGCAGCAAGAGATCTTATCGCAGTAGGTGCTGTATAAAATATGCTTATCTTCAGTTCTTCGACAATCTTCCAGAACCTGTCTGGTTCTGGGAAATTAGGGACTCCCTCAAACATCACACTTGTTGTGCAATTAGAAAAAGGTCCGTACACAATATAACTATGTCCAGTGATCCAACCGCAGTCTGCTGTGCACCAGTATATATCATCGTCTCTAATATCAAAAACCCATCTGAATGTCTGAAACACATAAAGGAGATATCCTCCTGTTGTATGCACAACACCTTTTGGTTTTCCTGTTGTTCCGCTTGTGTATAATATAAACAGTGGATCCTCTGCATCCATCTCTTCAGCAGGGCAGTCATCATCCACTTTAACCATCTCTTTATGCCACCACAGGTCTTTTTTTGTAACAGAAATCTTGTTGCCTGCTCTTTTTACTACAATCATCTTTTGGATGCTCTTGCATCCTTTGCTTATTGCTTCATCAGCACTTTTTTTCTGATCTATTATACTTCCTTTTCTATAGTACCCATCTGCTGTCACAAGAAGTTTTGCTTCACAATCCTCTATCCTGTTCCTCAGGGCAGCTGGACTGAAAGCAGCAAAGACAACAGAGTGCACAGCACCTATCCTTGCACAGGCCAGCATTGTTATTGTGAGCTCAGGAATCATAGGCAGATATACTGCTACCCTATCACCTTTTTTCACTCCATTGGCTTTCAGCACATTTGCGAATCTACAGACTTCCCTATGCAGTTCTTTATAAGAATAGACTTTCTTGTCCTGTTCAGGCTCTCCCTGCCAGACCAATGCTGGCTTGTTGCCTTTTTTTTCAAGATGCCTGTCTAGACAGTTATAACAAACATTTGTCTTCCATCCTTCAAACCATCTGCAAACAGCTTCATCTGGATCCCAGAACAATATATTTCCATCTCTCTTCTTGAACCAGTGGAGCTGCTGTGATTTATCTCTCCAATAAGAATCAGGATCATCAATAGACCTTTTATACTCTCTTTCATACTGATCCCTGCTCCTGATGTGAGCCCGGCTCTTGAAGCCAACAGGCGAAGGGAACCTTCTTTTTTCTTTTGATGCAGACTCTATTGTATGGGCCATACATAACCTCTTTTTATGCATAAATTGCTTTATTGTTTAAAAAACTTTTTATACCCTGACAGTTAAAGACAATCCATGAACATATTAATACTAAATGTAGGTTCTTCTTCTGTAAAATATGAGGTTTTTGAGAATGATATAAGCATCATCAAAGGCTTGATTGAAAGGATAACTGGCAAGAAAGGATTCTCCAAGGCAATATTAAAAATAACATCTATACTCAGAGAAAAAAGAATATCTATTGATGCAATTGGCCATCGTGTTGTCCATGGCGGTGCAATAGGCAAGACTTCACGCATAACACCCTCTTTGATAAAAATTATTGAGCAAGTGACAGATCTCGCTCCTCTCCACAACACCCCTGAACTGCACACAATCAGAGAATGCATGAAGATATTCAGCATCCCTCAGTTCGCTGTCTTTGACACTGCTTTCCATAGCAGCATGCCTGATAAGGCTTTCACATACGCACTGCCTCATGGTCTCTCTGCAAAATTCAGGATAAAGAGATATGGGTTTCACGGAACCTCCCATGAGTATGTTGTGCAGGAGGCATGCAAAAAACTCAGAAAAGACATAAAGAAGCAGAGGATAATTTCATGCCATCTTGGGAATGGATGCTCAATCACTGCAATAAAGAATGGAAGAAGCATAGACACTTCAATGGGGTTCACTCCACTGGAAGGGCTTGTGATGGGCACAAGATGCGGAGATATTGATCCTGGCATAATCACTTATCTTATGAGAAAAGGATTCAGCACAGAAAAGCTAGACTCAATCCTTAACCATCAATCAGGCCTTCTTGGAATTTCTGGTGTAAGCAATGATTTCCGTGATGTACTAAAATCAAAAGATCCAAGAGCAAAGCTGGCAATAGATGTCTTTGTCTACAGGCTGATAAAATATATTGGAGCTTATCATGCTGTGCTTGGAGGGACTGATATCCTAATATTCACAGGAGGCATAGGTGAGAACAGCCCTAAGATAACAAAATTGATATTTAATCAGGTAAGACATCTGAAGATAAAGAATAAAATTGTTATAAAGACAGATGAAGCAAAGATGATGGCAAGGAAGATAATGAACCTTTTATAATCATTTTATTATGATCTTTTTATATTCCTAAATTTTCTAATGCTGTTTTTTGATATTGTTATCTCTATCTTATTTTATATCTTAATATCGCGCCGATTCCTCCCAGGCCATTCAGTTTCTTTCCACCATCATGCTCACTTGAGATTATATAGATATCTCCTTTATTCTGCTCGACAAGTTTCATCATTGATTCTGTCTTGTTGTACTCGCCTTTCTCTCTTGTCTCTTGTACGCAGCTGTCTGTTATAAGAAAGCTCTTCACAGCTCCAAGCTCAACAGCTGACTTTACCTCTTTAGGCCCATAAGCTGCTATGCCTTCTTTTGATATCTCAGAAAGAAGCTCTTCAACAAGCTTCATCTCTTTTGTTATCCTGTCTTTCTTGAGTACCATATC
>JAHJCS010000138.1 GCA_018812465.1 Nanobdellota archaeon
GGAGACTGCGCAACAGGAGGCCATGAGTACCAGTATGTTATTGCTGCAGGCCAAGGCTGCATGGCATTGCTGAAGGCAGCAAGATATCTTGCGAAGAAGAAGGTATAGTTTCTTGTGCTGGATAAGATTATATTCTCAGGATTAGGTTATTATTTCTTAATCTAAATTGTTCAGTAATCGGGTTTCAGGGAGCAGTGTCTGGATTAATACAACAAGTTTTAAATACAAAAGCAGATTCCTTATCACTATGCCGACATTAGTCAACTCAAAAGCCAGATTGGCAATTGAACTCTCCAAGCTTGAGGTATTTGAGGATCCTGATGTATCGACAGAACAGTATCCTGTTGATTCAGAGATAGGAGCAGATGCTCTCTGGAATGCCTACTTCCATGATGATATTGATGATATGGTAATAGCTGACCTGGGCTGCGGAACAGGTATCCTTGGTATCGGAGCATTGATCCTCGGCGCAAAGAAGGTCTTTTTTGTTGATTCTGATGAGAATGTGCTTGAGATCGCAAAGAGGAATCTCTCAAAGTTCACTGAGATGGGGCAGAAGGAATTTGTGCATGCTGATGTCGCTGACTTCAATCATAAGGTTGATGTTGTGATACAGAATCCTCCGTTTGGAACCAAGACAAAGCATGCTGACAGGGCTTTTTTGATAAAGGCTTTCTCTATCGCTGATGTTATCTACACATTCCACAAAGCAACTTCAAAAGAGTTCATCCAGAGCATTGCTGCAGACCATGGGTTTGATGTGAGCCATTATTGGGAGTTTGATTTTCCATTGAAAGCAACACAATTATTCCACAAGAAGAGGATACAGCGGATAAAGGTTGGCTGCTGGCGCATAGAAAGAGTTCAAAAAAAACTATAGAATATTTCTGATAATAAATTTGGTCGTGGGACTTGCGAGCGTAGTGAGCAATGTCCCACTTAGCTCGCGTGTCAACGGAGCGAGCCGTTGTGGCAGAATTTGATTTTCCATTGAAAGCAACACAGCTTTTCCACAAGAAAAGGATTCAAAGGATCAAGGTTGGCTGCTGGCGAATAGAAAAAGTGCAGAAGAAGCTGTGAATATGTTTCTAAAAATTAGATTGTGAATATCTAGAGAATAATAAAAATCTGCCCATTATATTATAGCAAGTCCTATCTCCAACCTTCAAGTTGGAGTATTACGAACTTGCAATCTATTTTGGCAGATTTTTAGTCTTGAAAATGGCGCTGGACGCACTAAAGTATGGGGTATTTGACCCCACAGAAAATAGCTTGCGCCATTTTCAATAATCCGTGAATTTTACAATAATTTTATAAATATTAATATCCTCTTAAATTCATATACAAAGAGGTTCTGGTGGGTTTGATTATATATGGCAGAGAGTAGTCTATACAATGAAGCTTGCAGATTCTATGAAAGTCTGTGCAAGCTGAAAGAGAATGGAGAAAATCATGTGCCGATTGATATTAGACTTAGAAAAGATGCGGATCCTGCCTGCCTTGTGAAGATTCTTGCAGAGTTCAAAGCAGAACAGATGACTGATTATTATGTTTTCAGCATAGACCATGCGATAGCTCTTGCAGAGAGATACAAAGAAAGAATGAAGCTTGGTGCAGAAAGATGTATCAGCAAAATCAGGATTTACGAGAGAATAGAAGAGCTCACAGTGCCCCCTAAAGAAGAGGGTGATGAATATGAATGGAGCCCTGAAAGAGATAGCCCTGCACAACCTACAGTAAGAATAACTCCTGTAGGTGATGCTTATGCTTATGAGAGAAGGGATGCACCTCAAGAACCAGATGTACATCCAAAGTCTTCATCTGTTTATGCATTTGTAAAAAAAAGAGGCACACCAGTCACAAAGATTGGAGACAAAGGAGATGTATACTTAAAAGTCAAGCCAAGAAAGAAAGATGATTAAGAGTGATACTAAAGTGTATCCTAGTAGTCTATTTAGTATATCAAGACAAACAATAATATTTATAAACCAGCTCTAATTCTGCTGTTAATAGGTGTTATATATGGAATTAAATGTTCTTGAAGAGACAAAAACAAAGCTTGTTGTTGAAGTCAAAGGAGAAGACTCTACTCTGATGAATGTTCTAAGAAAAGAGCTCTACAATGACAAGGATGTCAAGGCAGCAGCTTACTCAATAAAGCATCCAAGCATAGGCGTGCCTGCACTGATTGTTGAGACAACAGGCAAGAGCCCAAGAGATGCGATAACAGATGCTCTCAAGAGACTGAAGAAAAATCTTGCAGATCTTGACAAGAAAATTGCTAAGGAACTTTGATTATATTTCTTGATATTCTTATTGAATAGACTTCTAGTCAGATGAATATTTGCACTTGATTAAGATATTTACTACACTAATTCTTCCTAACTTCGCCTGAGTTTGGTAATCATTTTACTCAGACGCCGCCCTCCTGACAGCAGACGGCCATGCTCACTTTGTTCGCATGTCCTACTCGGCAGCCCGGACGGCGCATCCCCAGCCTCGTCTGCGTCAGGGCGGCGTCAGTATCAAAGTAGATAAACCTCACTCGGCCAGGTCAAGCTGCTGCAAAAACAGGCCGAGCTAGGATTAACTTAAACCAAAAGAATCAAAAAAAGTAGATTATAAAGGATAATAATAGATTTTAAGAAAACAATTTCACTCAATACTGACTTTAGTTCCCAGGCTCTGTCCAGGCAGTCCTCTCTCGAATATTGCCCTTACAGCACCCTTGTTGCCATGTGCAGAAGCTACTTTGCCGTTTATTGGCTTTCCAGCAGGGCTTTTCCAGACAACTTTCTTGCCTATGAACTTCTCTGCCTTTTCTCTTGAATCAGATCCAGGAATCTGGATTATCATGTGATTATCCTTCTGGGTTGTCCTTCCGCTCCTGAAATTGACTATTACAGCTTCCATACATTGCAGGATTTAGAGGCTGTTTAAATAGTTTGCGATATAGAGTTTTGCACTTGAATCTGATCTGATTGCGCTTTTTACATTATATATAAACCATATATAGATTTCTCTCTTTTGTCACTAGATAGTAACTAATAATAGAAAGATTTATATACTAGTAGTATCTTACTACTAAGTAGTAGATATGCTAACTGTATATCAAAAGAGAGGTTTAGGAAATGCAGCCAAGAAAGATGTTAGAGGATATAGCAAGAATTGTAGATACTTGCAGCTTTGGCGCTATCCAGCCGGATGATGATTCTAATTTTTATACAACCCAAGCAGTAGTTGGAGAGATAACCAGGCTGGCAAACAGCCAGAATGTGAAAGGCACTGCAGGCAAAGCACTCACTGCGATCCAGACAATAAAAGATAGTTCTGAAGTGATCAGCTCAGAGGCATACAAGCAGATTGATTCTGTTGTCCAGTCAGTGTATGGGGATGATGAGATAGTTGAAAGCCCAACAGTTCTTGGAATGAAAAAAAGTGATTTTGCAGACTCACTCTCAGGACTTCTTTATGCGCTTGGACCAGAGAAACTCTATGACCGGATAAATCAGAATGAATCTACTGATGAACAGCCAGCGCAGAGAGTGAAAAGCATAACAATAAGATGCGCTAATTCCATAAAAGATAAAGCACAGTTCATAGAGAATGTAAGGCAGGCTATCCTGCCAGCAATAGAGATCGGACTCTTTGAAGAGCTCGGAATAACCTGCAGATTGTATGATAAAGGAGATAATGTGTTGACAATCACTGATGAGAATGCAAAAGATGGAGAAAATGCGACCTATTCACTGAAAGGAACACATGATTTCAAGACAAAATTCAGTAAAGCATTTGCGATAGGCAGTGCAGAAGGGTCAATAGGGAATGTCAAGGGGGGAGAGGTCGGTAATCAGATGAAGACTCTTGCATACTTCGCAACAAGACCGAAAAGGGTATTGGCAGCAGATGATTCTGATACAGGCCAGCGCATGATGAAATATGCAGGAATAATCGAACAGTATGCAGATCTCTGCTCAAAAAAGATAGTTTCAGATGTTATAATGCAGTATGATGGTCATCTAAACTTTGATATGCTTGAGATGAAAGCCCACAGCCTATTCATGAGAAGGCTGGTAAAATCTGGCATTGGACTTGATGATGACCAGGAAAGAAGTATAAGAAGCAATATCTCAAAGACCGTGGCTGCAGTATGTGCAGGAAGAAGCCTGTTAGGAAGCCAAAATTATGCAGATATCAGCACTGTCGCAGCAGCTTATGCTGTTCCAGAGAACACAGTAATTGTACATTCAGATGATGTTGATGTTGAAGAGATGTTGACATATGCCAGGCAAGACCCAAGAATTCCTAAAAAGGATGTGACAGTAAAGACATTCCAGAGATCACAGAGCCAGTATGTCAATAGAAGGAATGCATCAACTGCATGCAGTCTTGGGAATCTCATATGATTATTGATTCTCACAGCATAAAATAAAGTATCACAGGCAGCAGAAGGCATCCCATGCCATGAGTCCTTGTTGTCTTGACCTCAGCAGGGATTATTCCAACTGCTGTGCTGACAATCAGGACAAGCAGGCCTATCGGCCCAGTAAGGACCGCGACAAGAACAGTGATGAGAAGGATTATTCCAATGACAAGCTTTCTATAGTTTATCCTGTTCATGAGTTTTGAGAACACTCTTGCTATCTTCAGGGTAAAATACACAGACGCTGCTCCAGAGACAAGAGTCGCTGCAAGAAACAGGACAGCTGTCAAGAGACTGATTCCATCTGGCATTAGCTGGGACACAGCTACTATTGAGCCGTTCCTTGCCTTATCTATTGCATAGAGCGCAGAGATTGATAGTATGAAATTGACTGTATTGATAGAGCCGATAAGTATCATGAACCCATGATCCCCTAATTTCCTTGTTATCTGCATGGATATCACCGCTGCCTGGGCTGCTCCAAGGCCAGGAAATATCGCTGTTATGAATCCTGAGAACTGGCCTGATAGCAGGGCCTTCAGCGCATGGCTTTTCTTGAGCTTTATCCTCTCCTCTGTCTTCTGCTCTGGGATTGAGTTAGTGTCCCTCAGGCTGATGAGGAGAGTGCTCACACCAAACAATCCAGAAAGCAAAGGAAACAATGGCTGGGACAGTGTTGGAATGTTCAGGACAATAAGCCCAAGACTGCCTGCAAGAAGAAATATAAATATTGCCCAGAGCTTCTTGTTGTCACGAAATATCATGAACACCACAACAAGGATCAGCATCCAGCCGATATAATCTTTCACAAGAGGATAGACAAACTTCACAATAGGTATTGAGAGAGGAAACATGAGAATGCTGAGTATCACAGCTCCAAAACTGCCTATGAGTGTCAGCTTCACAGCCTGATAACCCCATCCTTTCAGAAGGTAACGATGGCCAGGCAGAACTCCCAAAGCCATGTCAGAGTCAGGCGCTCCAAGAAATATAGAAGGGATTGAATCGACAAAAGTGTTTGTGACACTTATTGCTATGATGAAGACTGCAAGAACAATAGGATTTGTGTAGTGCAGAAGAAAAGGCGATGCAGAGACAAGCATTATAGCTACAAGATTTGTGTGGATGCCAGGAGTCA
>JAHJCS010000011.1 GCA_018812465.1 Nanobdellota archaeon
AGGGCAGATAATACAGTGCCTCTCGGAGAGAACGGATACTTCAATTGAATACGGAGGTTATAAAATGGAGCTGGAGATGAAGTTTAGATGCGATAATTCAGACAATATAAAATCAAGAGCAGTTGCAAATGGGTTTTTATTTGAAAAGAAAAGTCATGTGATAGATACCTACTACATTGTGAACAAGAGAACTGAAAACAGCAGGGATTATCTGAGGATAAGAGAAGATAAGGGGAATAGTGTGGTCTCCCTTGATTATCACCGGGTCTTATCGCTTCTTGAGACAGAAGAGCATGAGGTAATAATAAGCAACAAAACTTTTGCAGAGAATATCCTTAAGTTCCTTGGCTACTCTCCTTTGTGTGTTGTTGAAAAGATAAGGGAGACTTATTCAAAGGATGGAATAGTATTAGTATTTGATAATGTCACAAACCTTGGCAGATACATCGAGATTGAGCTGCAGGGCGATTCCTCCAGTTCAAACGCTTCAAAGCTGGAGAATGCTGTGGAAGAACTCGGCCTTAATTCAGAACAAAAGATTGTGAAGAAAGGATATCCTGATCTTCTTATGGAATCTTCAGAAGGCAGGTAATGCCATCTGACCATACAAATCTTTATATATTTTCAGCCCTTATCCTAATCTGGGGTAGGGATAATGATTCTCAAGAGCATAAAACTGGAGAATATAAGGAGCTATGTAAGCGAGAGCATACAGTTTCCTTCAGGCAGCACCATGCTTTCAGGAGACATAGGCTCAGGCAAATCAACAATACTTCTTGCAGCTGAATTTGCTCTTTTTGGCATAAGATCAGACCTTAAAGGAGAGAGCCTGCTTAGGCATGGCAAGGACAAAGGCTCAGTTGAGATGCTCTTAAGTATCGCAGGAAAGGATATAACCATCAAGAGAGGCCTGAAAAGGACAAACAAAAGTGTACAGCAGGATACTGGCCACATAATCCTTGACGGGAAAATGGATGAGCTCACTGCTGTTGAACTGAAGACTAGAATAATGGGCCTTCTCGGATACCCTAAGGATCTTGTATCAAAATCAAAGCAGCTTGTCTACAGGTACACAGTCTATACCCCGCAGGAGCAGATGAAAGAGATACTATTTGATGACTCTGAGGAAAGGCTCAACACACTCAGGAGGGTATTTGGTATAGATAAATACAAAACCATAATAGAGAACACATCTATAATCACAAAACAGCTCAAGATGCGCACAAAAGAGCTTGCAGGAAGCATCTATGACCTTGAAGAGAAGAAAAATCTGGTTAATGAAAGGAGATCAGAACTCAAGAAAGCAGAGCAGGGATCAAAAGAGGTCATACCTCTTCTTGAGAAAGCAAAGCAGGAGCTCATTGCAGCAAAATCCTCAATAGAGAAGTCTGAGAAAGAGATAAAAGAGCTCAATGATGTCAAGAACAAGCTCAGCATAAGCGACACCAAGCTCAAGGAGAAACTCACTCTTCATCAGAGGAACAGCAAAGAGATAGAGATGATTGAATCCCAGATAAACGAGATTGAGAAGAAGAGCCAGGAACAGCCAATGATCAAGATTCCTGAGCAGGGAAAAAGAGAATCTCTCATGTCAACCAAGGCTGTTCTTGAGAAAGAGCTGAATATATCAAGGTTAAAGATCAATGAGCTTGAGATAAACAAGAGAAATTCTGCTTCAGTGAAAGAAAAGATCTCCAAGCTAAGCAACTGCCCCACATGCCTCCAGCATGTTCCTGAGGACTACAAGAATAGCATAATCACAAGGGAATCTGCTGAGGAAAAGAGATTATCAGATGAGGCAGCCTCGCTCAGGAGCGCACTTTCTGAAAAAGAGAAACAGCTTTTGGACATTGCAAAAGAGATTGAGACCCTTATCCAGGAAGAGAAGAGATATGAGAGGATCAAAGCAGAGTCTGAATCCAGCAAGAGGATTCTGAATGAAAAGGCAGAGCGAAAGAGAACAATATCAGAGATGCAGGACCAGATAAAGAAGGATGTTGCATTAATCAATGCAGAGAAGATCCAGCTGAGCGAGAAGATAACCTTATTGTCTGCTTCTGAAGAGAACTATAAAAGAGAGAAAGCCTCTTTTGACAGCTTAAAAGAGAAAGAGAAGCAGTTTGAGCTGAGAAAGATGTCCTTTGACAAGGAAGCAGAGGGAATAATGAGGATAATCTCCACATTTGACAAGGAGATAGCTGAGAAAGAGAAGGCAAAAGACAGGATAATCAAGCTGAAGCAGACCCAGGAATGGCTTGACACCAGTTTTGTAATTCTCATGGCTGTGATTGAGAAGCATATCATGGCAAAAGTCTATGAGGAATTCAATGATCTTTTCCAGGAGTGGTTCAGGATAATGATAGATGATGAGGCACTGTCAGTAAGCCTTGATCATGATTTCACTCCTTTAGTCACTCAGGACGGCTATGAGACATTTGTTGAGCATCTTAGCGGAGGAGAAAAGACTGCTATTGCATTAGCATACAGGCTGTCTTTAAACAGAGTCATCAATGATATAATCGGCACAATAAAGACAAAAGATATCATAATACTTGATGAACCAACAGATGGGTTCAGCTCAGAGCAGTTAGACAAAGTTAGGGAGGTCATAGATCAGCTTGGGATGAAGCAGATAATCCTTGTCAGCCATGAGCCAAAGATAGAAGGGTTTGTGGAGAACATACTGAGAGTAGAGAAGAGAGGGCATGTGAGCTCAATAATCTCTTAATGAGGTGTAAAAATGGATAGAAAGATAATTTTGCTTGCCTTGTGTGTTATGCTCATCCTTGTAGGGTGCGCAAAAGATATAAATGATGTCAAGACCCAGGAAAATATTGGAAAGAAAGTCACTGTCAGCGGAACTGTAGAACAGACAGTAAAACTGGGAAAGCTTTCAGGCTACATAATCAAAGATGAGACTGGTTCAATAGGTGTCAGCAGCCAGAGTCTTCCAGCAGAAGGATCAAAGATAACTGTGAAAGGTGTGCTGATGAAGGATACCTTGCTTGGATATTATATAATCTCTGATTAATATTCTTTTTTGGGGTTGTGGTCTAGTTTGGTAGGATACGAGCCCGGGGAATCTTTCCGGAACGCTCGTGATCGGGAGAAACATGTAAATGTTCCCGAATTCAAATCTTCCCAACCCCACTTTTCTCTTTATCAGAATATCTTGCTGCCTTTTATGAGAGCTATAAGCTTCTTTATTGAGCTCTGTCTTTCTGCGTGTGCAATGCCCTTCTTTTTGGATATATCCTCTCCAAGAGTCTTTGACAACTCTTCCATCCGATCAAGGTTCTCATTTACATTCATCATCATGTTCTCAAATTTATCCTTTCTCCACAGGTTATCAACAGTCAGCAGATTCTTCAGCATCGGATATTTTAGAACCAATTCATCAATGTCCTTATATAATTTTTTTACTTCATTATGATGCTCATGCACATATCTGCAGGTCTCAAGGATTTCATGGGCAAGCAGCTCTTCACTTACTCTGGTCTTACCTGTTATTATTTTGTTGAAGTGGTCCCTCAGTTTTTTGTATTCATTATTCTCCATTGTCAATTCTTCCCAGAGTTTTATGAGAGGTTTCTCCAGCTTGGTCCCTGCGATATCAGGTGTTATCCTTGCCATATTACCAACTGCCCGGTTTATTGTTTCACATGCATTCCTTGTTGCTTTAATCAAGTGTCTCAATTTATCTGGGTCATGTGATTTCTTATCCACTACCTTGAACCATCTTTCTTCGCGTAGTGCATATTTTAATGCAGATGCAGGTTCCCTGTCCAGCCTTGCAGGCAATTCAGTGATGCTTGCAGCAGGATCCTGCGCCCACAGGCAGATCCTGTATCTTCCGGTAGGAAAGGTTGATGGTATGCTCACTGGCGGAATGACTGTTATGGCAGTGCTTTCAGGCTGTTTTGGATAAGATTTTATATTTAGCCATGCAAAATGTCCTGGAGGCGCTTCCTGATAGATTCCAAATAAATAATTGTATTCTGGGCTTAGGCCGCCTGATATCTTTCCTGAGACAGTGATGTTAGTTCCTTTCTCAAATTCTTCATCATTCTTTGGGTGGATTATCTCAATGGTTGGCGGAGGCACTTTCTTGTCAACAACCTTAAACCATCTCTCATCCTTTGCAATTAAGGAAGGATCAGCGTCAATCATCCTCAGTGGTACAGATCTGGTTCCATCTGCAGGAGGCAGCTGCGCCCAAAGGCATATCCTATACCTGCCTGACGGAAATAATTTAGGTATTATCACACTTTGAGTTTCTGGATCACCTGCTTTGACATTGTTGATTGATTTTATGCTCAACACAACACCATTTCCTTCAGGGCTGTCATCATAGATGCTATACACATGATTGTATCTGGGATTAGCTCCTCCTGATATCCTGCCTATCACAATCATAGCAGTTCCTTTCTCAAACTCTTCATCATCTGCTACAGGCTTCTCAATAATAATTCCTGGGAGTGGCGGTGGAGGTGTTCCTCCTTTCTTTATCTCAAAGACCTTTTCTTTCTTGATGATATCCCCTTCTGTATCTTTTACTGCTATATCATATAACCCTATATCAGTTGGATTGCCTGGAGAATAATTATCAACATCTACATCAACCTTGAATTCTGTTTGGCTTTTATCATAAGCTGCTTTGACAACCTTCAGTGGAGGTTTACTAGGGTCTGAATTCAATCTAAATTCTGGACCTGCAGCCATAAGATCAAGATTAGTTCCTTTGACTGTGAGCACAATTGTTCCAGCACCCTGATTAGCAGAAGGTGGTGTCACAGAATCTATTATCATTTTCCTTCCTGGTGGTGGAGGATTAGGGCCGCTTCCTTTCACAATATGTATCTCTCTTACTGCCCTACCATTCTGCAGGTCATCAGGAACATTCCTTATGTTGTGAGGAGGGTAGATTGGCTGGTTTAGGCATCTTCTGCAGAACAGGACAATAAAATATCTTCCTTCCTGCAATGAGCTTAAGTCCACTTCCTGGGAGACTGTATTGTCTTTTGGCACTTTGTCAAAAGACCTGATCAGCCTTCTCATTAAGTATCCCTGCATATCATAGATTCCAAACACAGGGTCATATTCTTCATCAGGACCTCCTGATATCTTTCCAGCAACCTCCATAGGTCTTGTGTCTCCCTGTTTTTTGACAGCATCTGGATCTCCAGGAGCATCTGCTGCTGGTTTTGTTATCTCAACAGTTATACCTAATCTTGAACGTGGCTGGTCAGGTTCTGTTCCTGGAGGTCTTGGTCCTGGTTGTGGAGCAGGTCTTGGTTGTTCATCTGGTCTGTTGCTTGGAGTATTTACTGGTGCTGAAGGTCCGCTTGGTCTTGTGGTTCCTGGTCCACTTCCTCCTCCAGAGCCTCCCCCTCCAGAACCGCCTCCACCAGAGCTCCCTCCTCCACCTACACCTAGGCATCTAAGGAGTTCAATAACACCCCATACCAGAGCTATCAATGCCATAAGATGGAGCACAGCCCACATAAATCTTACATAAGTATTAGGATTGGCTAGGAACCATATCGCAATCTGTGGCACAAGTCCCTGAAAAAAATAGAACAGGAAAGCAAATGAAAGAAGACCTACTGCTTTCTGGCAGGTTCCTCCTTTTATGAAATTATAGAATGCAAGGCCAAATGTTATGAACACTAGGGCAAGAGCAAGAGGCCATATGCTTGCAAGCCTAAAACCACTCCTCCACTCCCAGAACATTATAGAGAATGCAAGGGCAAAGCCCACACCTATCACAATTGCCTTTGCTCCAGACTTGCTTCTGTCAGCAAACTGCTTTCTTAATGCCACTTCTGCAGCACCAAGCAGTATGACAAAATAGATCAGGGAATCAATGACAAAACCATATCTTGCATATGTTCCGCCTATATCCATTTTTGCAAGAGGGCTCAATAATAGATCAAGAGGAGCTGCTGACACAGAATATATAGCTGATAGGAATAGCAAGATGAATACCACTAGATAAAAGCACTTCTTTTTTATGCTACTCATAGTGCTGTGTAAAACATTTTGGTTTATAAATATTGGCCTTTAAAACATGGTCCAGAAGCTCTCTCTGGCGAATAAAAACATTTAAATAGTAGTATTCGATAGTATATATAGTAAAGGGTGATTGTTTTCATGAAAAAAATCATGTTAGGTATGTTTGCAGTTCTGCTTCTTGCACTTCCTTTCTGTATTGCTGAAGATATAGTGATTGATATCAAGCCTGTTAACAACAGGATAATCAGCGGAGAATGGGCAGTATTGATATCTCAATAATCAACAAGCAGAAGACAGATGATATCTTCATGATCTCTGTGAGGGAAGATGGTGTGGAATGGAGCATGATCTCAGATCCTATCATTGATTATACAAGTGGTCTGGCGATAAAGTCTGGCTCAAGAGGCACAACCCGATTGCTTCTTAAGGATAAAGGTCTCATGCCTTCTCCGAAAAAACCTTATTCTCTCCAACTTGAGGTAAGATCTCTTGAGGAACAGCAGACAGCATCTGCGATAATCCCTGTGTTCATACTTAATGAAGTGTTAAGGGTTTATGATTCTGATATTAATATCACTCCTACAATTCCAAGGTATATGGATCCAAGGAATATCTATTCATTCAAGATAGCTCTATATAATAATAACCCTAAAGACATAAAAAACCTTAAGCTGATACTAGACAGCAATCTTGTCAAGAAAGAAGCCAATGTCCAGCTTGAGCCTGACAATAGGAAGGTAATTGATTTCACTGTTGATTTTGATCCTGAGATGAAACCAGTTCTTGACACACTATCAATCACAGTAATGGAAGGCAATGAGACTCTTTATAAGACTACAATGCCTATTGAGATTGTTGGATACAGGATGGGTTTTGCAGAGGAGAATCAGACAGAATCTTTTTTCCTTAAATACAAGACCACAATCACTCTCACTAATGAAGATAATGTTGACGAGCAGCAGACTTTCCTGATAAAAAAGAAGACTTTTGACTACTTTTTCACTGATACTTATCCAGATGCAAGGATTGAAGAAAGAGATGGTAAGAAATATTATCTCTGGGATATCAAGCTAGCTCCTGATGAGAGCACTTCAATAATAATAGATACCAATCACAGGATTCCGTTCTATCTGCTGATAATAATGATAATTGCAGGAGTAGTGTATTATTTTATGAGAGACCCTCTTGTCCTGATCAAGAACTGTGATGTCATGGGAATGTATGAAGGCGGCATCAATGAGATGAAAGTAGTGCTTGTGATAAAGAACAGGAGAAATGAGCCTATAAAGAATGTCAGGCTTGTTGATATGGTGCCAAAACTTGCCCATATTGACCCTAAGAAGGCTATTGGAACATTGCACCCTCAAAGGAAGATTAACACTGCTAAAGGTCTTGCTCTTGAATGGAACTTTGATATGGATGCAAAAGAAGAGAGGCTTGTATCCTATTATATGAAGTCAAAGCTTAGCATACTTGGAGGCCTTAGGCTGCCTAGGGCAGTTGTCACAATACAAAAAGGCAATGAAAAGCAGAGAATAAGGTCTAATGATATCCATATCGCCGGGAAGTGATTTAATTCTCTCAAGAATTCTCTTCAAAGAACAGCTTTACATAAGGCTCTGTTTTTAGTCCCAGAATCTCCTTTTTTGTGGCCCATTTGAAATCAGTATGTTCTTTGCTTATTATCACTTTACCCCCTAATAACTCTGTTGAGTAGACTGTGAAATTATGAGGCAGGCTTTTCCCTTCCTTTTCGAGGTCCATTTCATAGATGCCAAGAACATCTTTTACTTTTACCCTTAATGCCGTTTCTTCCATGACCTCTCTTTCAACGCCTTTTTTAGGGTCCTCTCTTGGTTCAAGTTTTCCTCCTGGGAAATCCCAGTGTTCAGGGAAGTAAGAAGCATCTGAAGATCTGGATAATACCAAGAACTTATTGTCTTTCTTTATTACAGCTTTCTGAATAAACTTCATATTCTCAATAATAGCTATTGATTATTTAAATCTTTATCAAATGTTTCAATACCCTCTTTTGTCCCAGTTCCGTAATTAATTCACCATTTTAGAATAGAAAAAACAGTAAAATATAAATAATAAAAGAGATTATGCCTGATTAATAACAAATATAGGAAAAGGTGATAAAATGAAAACCCCAACAAAGATCTTGTTTTGTTCTGTTGTTCTGTTGATCCTGATAGGTATGAGTGGATGTTATTATCAGGCTGAGGCAGAGGATGGAGACGGAGCAGGAGAAGAACAGGTATCATATATTGGAGAAGAGTTAGGAGAAGTTAGTGAAGCACAGGATGCTGAAGTGACAGCTGAAGGAGAGTCAGTAGCTGAAGCGCCTGCAAAAGAGGTTGTTGAAGAAGAACTTGCAGCTAAACCTGCTGCAACAACTGGTTCAGCAATAAATGTCTATGAAGGTGAACTTGTTCAGCTTCAGGTCAAAGGAAGCGATCCAGACGGTGATCCTGTGACATATTCTTTCAGTGCGCCTCTTGATGAGAACGGCAAGTGGCAGACAAAAGAAGGAGATTCAGGAGACTATCTAGTGACTGTGACAGCTTCAGACGGAAAGACAAAGTCATCAAAGACACTCAAGATAAGCGTCATGCAGAGGAATGCTGCTCCAGTCATGGAACAGCTTGCAGCTGTGACAGTCAAAGAAGGAGAGACAGTCAGCTTGAGCCCAGCAGTCAGCGATTCTGATGGAGATGAGGTAGTTATCTCTTACTCAGGATGGATGACCAAGAGCTCAAAGACTACAGGATTTGAGGACTCTGGAAATTATAAGGTTACAATAACCGCTAGCGACGGAAAAGCTCAGGTAAGCCAGGAAGTGGGTGTTACTGTGCTTGATGTCAATAGAGCTCCAGAATTCGAGATTGTAGTGAGCTGAAAAGACTGATTTATTTTTTTATTATTTTTTCTTTATCTTTTATTGCATGAATATTCACTTGATATCTTTTTTCCTCGTCTGAATAATTCAGGTTTCTGGCTTCAGGGTGCAGCTGGCAGTGCTTCTAGTTTCTGCTTACTGAGCCATTAAGATTAAGAATAAATAATGATATGTGTTTTAGTATTTTTGATGACAATCCCTGATGTGAATAATCCAGGTCTCAGGTGTCAGTCCGCAGTGGCTGGATTTGGCAAATAGGATACTAATAGGATATTCAAAATCTTTATAAACCAGGATAAATCCTTCAAGAATCAGCCCTCCATAGCTCAACGGTTAGAGCGCACGGCTGTAGATAGTCTTCGACTTTCCCGATGGGACAGGATGAAAAGGACTCAGTTGTGACCGTGAGGTTCCCGGTTCAAATCTGGGTGGGGGGACTCCTATTAATACAGCGTTTTAATGCCTTTATGACCCTTAATAAAGAAAAATATATGAAAATACGTAAGCTTTATATATTAATAAAAATTATTGTGGATATGGCCCAGCAATCTTTCTATAAGCAAATAGAGTTTTAGTTATACCCTATTTAGCTTTTAGAGTGATTTCCGCCAATTTACTAATCAAATGCCCTGGTAGTGTAGTGGCCTAGCATAAAGCCCTGTCAAGGCTTTGACCCGGGTTCAAAAACAGCTTCAAAGTGCTTCAATCCGTCAAAGGAGCCCAAAATGAACTTTTTGGGTGTTTTGAGACTGTGGAATGTCCCGGCCAGGGCGTTTTTAATGTTGAGCAAATACCTGGGCCTGTAGCTCAGCCTGGTAGAGCACTTGAATAAGATTATGGTGAAACTTTTAATCAGGCAGAGGACATCAAGTGGTCGAGGGTTCAAATCCCTTCAGGCCCGCTTATAATCAAAGTCAAACAATCAAAGGAGCCGATTCAAAGGTTATTCGTACCATTGAGCGAAGCGAAATGGTACTTGATGGCCGGATCAAGGAAGAAGACCCTTGGTTCTGAATCCCTTCAGGCCCGCTTATAATCAAAGTTTATGATCAAATGTTCAAGATAACAAAAAAGAACATGGACCAATATGATAACTTTATCAGTACAAATTCAGAATATTCATTCACAAAGTAGGTAAGGGGAAAAACAAATTGGCGAAGACTAAACTGGATGTTTCAAAACATGTGCTGGTTCCAAAGCACATAAAACTGAGCGACAAAGAGAAGAAAGAAGTTCTTGAAGGTTACAATTCAACAGAGAAAGAGCTTCCTAAGATACTCAAGAATGATTCAGCAATAATAAATCTTGGAGCTTCTGTAGGTGATGTGATAAAAATAATAAGGAAGAGCGCTACATCAGGAGATGCAACTTTCTATAGGGTGGTAATAGATGGATAGTAAATCAGCCAT
>JAHJCS010000139.1 GCA_018812465.1 Nanobdellota archaeon
AAGCACCAGAACTTCCTTGAAGTATATGACAGCAAAGGAAGGCCTTTCAGGAACATATTCTATAGATGTGATGCTGGAATGCTGTGGGCTGTTAAGATGATATAGATCAATGAATATCAAACAGAAACCTGCTTATTTCTTGGCCTTAAATTTGCCAGCTGGTTTTGAAGCAGCAGCCATCTCAAATGATCCAGAGACTTTCTCTCCGCTCTCATACTGCACAAAAAATCTTCCTTCACCCTGGTATGTATAACTTACTCTTACTTTGCCTATCTTTTCTCCTGTTGAAGGGTCTGTCTCATTGATTATAAGCCAGTCATTAGGATTATATCTGCTTTTAGGATCATAGACATATGGGTTATTCGAGCCCCCTTTTGCATCATCAGAATGATTTGATTTGACTCTTCTGTCAAGGACACCGCTATTGCACATCTCAATGAATGAATCCTGGAATCCCTCTTTTACCCAGTACATAGGGGGTTTTCCTTTCTCTCCAAGCCGTATCAAATACTCAGGAATCTGCCCCCTTTGCATCAGATCATCAAGCTGAGCATTCAATGTGTTCTCTGCTGCATAAAAATTGGAGTCTTTTGAGTACATGCTTCTCAGCAATTCCCATACAGGAGTATGAAATCTCCTTCCTTGACGAGGATCATGGATAGATACTTTCTCAAGAGAGTCGTAGACTGGCCCGATAAGGAATTGGTTATGCCTTATATCATCACCTACTTTGGCATAATCAAGAACACCACATTCTACCAGCCTGTTTATTGTGAGCCTTCTGATTCCCCTCAGTTTCTCTATCTCAACAGCAGTATAAAGCTTGGTCTCAGATACTGGAGCTCTTGGTGCGCTTTTTGTCTGTCTAGACATGGCTTCTTCTAGGGTGTGGCTGTCCCCGTACATATCATCCCATTGAGCAAGGAAGTTCTTCTTTAATGCTTCCAACACATCCATAGCAGGTTTGCGTGTCTTCTTGGTCTTGAATTCCTTATTGATATCTTCTTCTGTCCGGTGATATGCAAGAAGGAAAGCAGTTAAGGCTCCAAGCTGCTCCTCTAATGCAGAGTCATCCAGGCTTTGAGCCCTTAGGAATCTTGGGTTTACAACAACTCTCTTTGACCCATCATCATGCTCTTCTACATATCCTATACTGCCTTCAAGCGATCTACCTTTGCCACTTGCCATCTCTTCTGGTTCAGGCACATATATCTCCCTTACATTTGATTCAATGGATCTTCTTGCTCTTCTTGTCGCAGACTCTTTTACTTCTTCCCATCTTTGTGCGGATCTATCCCCTTTTTCATAAGAACTTTGATTGTCTCTATGAGTCTTTATCTTCCTTATCTGAGCTCTCACAAAACTATATACTTCCTCAAATTTAGGCGAGCCTTCCTCAATTCCTCTCCAGTCACCTCTTACTTCATCCCTGAGACCATCAGCATTGACCTCAGCATAGAGGACTGCGGCAAGACCCTGGCTTATACTGCTTATGTCCCATCTCTCTTTCATGCCGCTGACTCCTCGGTTATTGACTCTTAAGCATACACCTCGGTTGTCTTCTTCAAGAGGTCTTTTTGAGATATAGATTACCCCATGCACCCTACCTGAATAAGGCAGTACTTCATCAATCACATGTTCATCAGCTGTCCTGAGCCTATATGGCTTTACTTCCTGATCATTTACATGGACCATGAACTCAGGTCCAACTGGAAGTTCTCTTGATAATCTGCTTATCAGATGGTCTTTAGTGAACATCCTGTGCTTTTTTATATTCTTAAGGCCAGTAAGAGTGATTCTTGTTCCATGCCTATTCTTGGCATCTTTATACTTTCTTCCTGTAACTGGTTTTGTGTCATCAAGGTCATCCGGAGTATCTCCTTCATACACCCTGTATTCTTCATTGTTCCAGGTCTCAAGCTTGAAGTGCTCTGCAAGATATACCAATGCGCTGGATTCAGTTCCTTTGTTGCCCATGAATCCTCTTTCTCCTTCATTGACTTTTGCATCCTGTTTCCATGATCCTGCATTCCTGAAGTAAGAATCAATGCCTTTCTTGTCCATTCCCTGACCGTTATCTTCAATTACTATCTGATCAAGTGTGGGGTCATAAGAATACCAAAGATTATCTGCACCTGCATCCCATGAGTTTGCGCCAAGTCCAACAAGCGCATGATAATCATCTGAGAACTGCTTTGAGAACTGGACAGTCATGTTCTTTCCTGCTGCCCTAGCTGATTTTTCTGCCACACCAGAATCACTTGGTTCTTTATAGACTGGCATTCTTGTGGTAACACCAGGAGAATTCTTCTTTCTTTCTCTCTCCCTTTTACGTTTCTGTTTCTGCGTTTCTGCCATCAATCCACCACTAAGTGTCTATCCTGAAATAGTAAAAACTATTTAAAGTTTTGTATGATAAAATAGATAAGAAATAATTAATCTGGAGAATAACCCCCGATACAGGACAAATCATAATGGATTCAAGAAATGAACAAAAAAACATTCTCAACACCACTCAACAATAGAAATCTTTATAACTTATTTTTATTTCCATTGTTCAAACCAGGTGGATTAGGAAGTGCAGAGATGGTTGCAGAGAAGGGTACAAACTATAACAATGATGAAATGACCAGGCCAAAATGGGTCAGACTTCAGGAGATTATGTTCGGAACAGGACTTCCTTTGGATGTGATTGAAGACAGGATTGAAGCTTGTGGAGTGATATTAAAAGATACAGGAAGGAAATGCTTATATCTTGTTGATGATTCTTTTGACTCAGCTTTTCCTGACTTTGATTATGGGGCTGCAAAAAGAGGCAGCTTTCGTGAGTTCAGGGAAAAGTCTCAGTTATATGTTCCTGAGAACGAAGATGCTGTTAAGGGTATAGATGAGCTGGATTTCTTAGGTGAATCTAATAGAGATGACAGTTCAAGATGGCAAAAAGATGCTGAACAGTATATCCTTGATGCATTCAAAGCAGACATTCCAGATAAGTTGCTGACCAGGGAAGAAGAGCAGGAACTTGCCAAGAGAATGAAATCAGATATGGATGTTATTGTCAGGGCACTTTATTCTGACATGGCAAAGGTTGTATC
>JAHJCS010000140.1 GCA_018812465.1 Nanobdellota archaeon
CCCTTGACTTCTCAGCTGTCTCAACAAGGCTCTTGTCCACGCTTCCGTCAAAGACAATAGCATGCACTCCTGAGCCAAGGCTCTTGACAGTTGTCTCAAGCTCTGTCAGAGGCACTTTACCAAGGATGTTCATATCCTTGTCAAGTATGAAGGCTCCTCTTGTTCCTATGAGGTCCTCAAGCATTCCCTTGAACTTTGCCTTCTCATCTGCGCTGAGCTTTGCCTTCTGGACTGGCCTTGGAGGTTGTCTTGGCTCCTCTCTCTCAACCCTGTCATTCCGATCATTCCTTGGGTTTCTCTGGAATCTCTGAGGACCTGGCCTGTCATTCCGATCATTCCTGTCATTTCTTTCATTCCTATCATTTCTTTCAGGACCTCTTGGGCCTCTTCCATTGCTGTCAAGCTTTGCCTGCTCTGAAGCAACTCTTGCCCTCAATGTCTGATGAATCTCCTTCTTTGTCAGCTCCTCAAGCTCTTTTCCTGCTGGAGCCTTGCATATGAAATCAATATCAGCAACACCAAGAAGCTCCTTGATTATCAGGTCTCCACCTCTGTCTCCATCAACAAACACAGTGATCTCCTTTTTCCTGCTCAGCTCAATGATTGTCTGAGGAACTGATGTTCCGTTCATTGCAATAGAATTCTTGATTCCATGCTTGAGAAGGTTTAGCACATCAGCCCTTCCTTCAACAACTATGATATCATCACTTTCATCTATAGTTGGTCCTGCTGGAAGCCTGTCTTTACCATATTCCTGGATCTCCATGATCCTCACAGAGTAAGCAACTTCGTCTGCAAGCTCCTGTGAGTCTGGCATTGTGGTATCAATCAATATCTTTAGAAGCTCTTTTGCCCTGCCAACCACATAGGTCCTCTTGGATATCCTAACATCTTCTATCTTAGTGACTTTTATCTTTGCATTGCATGGCCCTATCCTCTGGATTATCTCCATTGCAGCTGCGACAATTGCTGTCTCTGCCTTGTCTAGTGAGGATGGTATGATTATCTCTCCTCTTGTCTTTCCGGATCGTGTATCAGTATTGACTTCAATTCTTCCTATTCTTCCTGATCTCTGAAGTTCTCTTAGCTCAAGATCTGCTCCAAGAAGTCCTTCTGTCTGGCCGAAAATTGCTCCTATTACATCAGGCCTGTCTACAACGCCTTCGATATCAATCTCTGCGTGAACTATATATTTTGCCGCTACTGGGCTTATTTTTCCCATTTTCTTCGCCTCCGATTATAGGTTAATATCCTCTTTTTTTAAGGGCACAGAAGAAACTAGATTACCTTAATATCAATCAACTGATATTTTGTGATAATCATGATCGTGCTCCTGTACTTTAAATGTACTTTAAGCCAGCTAGAACAAGATATCTAATCTTCAACTCCCTGTACTGTAATGAATCAAATGAATGTAAAAGGTTTATTTCTTGTCCTTTCTGGCTTTCTGGTTTTTTTAACTGTCTGCTGCCTTAAATAGCAACAAATTGATGTTTGATTGTAAAAATACCCAAAAAGGGTATTTTGTTGCCCGAAACACTAACTCCCAAGCTCATTGCTTGGCATAGCCGTAAGCTCCATTGAGTACTCTCGTGTCGGGCTGTGTTGCGCAAGAGTGTCTTGATTTCATAGCCAAAAACATGCGTTTTCGCTCAACAAGGACCCATTTGCACACTTTCTCCTAATAATTAAACAAGAATAGGGTATTTAAAAACCTTTGGTTTGACTCAGAGGTAGGAGTAATATTTGGGTTATATAAAAATTATAGAAAATGATATGTTGCAGGATTAAAGGATCATAAAACCCCACAAGCTTGCGCCTGTGGGGAAAAAGAGGTGATTATGTTTAGCTTATTATGATATTATGAATATAAAAAAGGCAGATAACCCTTTTGGGTTATCTTGCTCTTTTTTTTGGGGGTGTTTAGGTATTGTTACTATACAGTAATACTTAACTAGTATATAAATATTTCGCTTCTTTAGTCACTATATAGTGAATATAGGTATATAGTAATACTTACAATGTAAGTATTAAATATATCTAAAAAGCTTTTTTCTCAATAAAAGCATTTAAAAACACATTTGAGTTCACAAAAAACCATGTGCGCAATAATTGGTATATTTGGTCTGGAGAATGCAAGGAATCTTGCAGCCAAAGGCCTGGAAGTCATGAAAGCAAGAGGTATGGACAACACAGGCATTGAGGCAGATGAGAATAATGCTTTGGGCCACAACTTACATGCTATTGTAGGCAATGTCAAACAGCCTCTCAAAGGAAAAGGAATTCTGGTATCCAACTGCGAGATATACAACTGGAAAGAGCTTTCCAGAAAGCATGGACTAAATGCAGAGAATGATTCAGACCTTGTATTCAAGATGTTTGAGAATGATATGCTGCCAGAGATGATTGAAGAGCTTGACGGAGATTATGCTGTTGCATATTGGAGAGAAGGAAAAGTGATTATTGCAAGAGATAATATAGGAGTGAAACCAGTCTGGTTCTCAACAAAAAATGGTGATGTAAAAGGAAAAGACAACAAAGCCTGCTTTGGATTTGCCTCAGAAAAGAAAGCTCTTGAATCCGCAGGGTTCGAGGGGATTGAAGAGCTTAATCCAAGGAAGATGATTGTTTATGATATCAAAAAAAGAAACATCACAGAGAGAAAAAGGAAGTTCTTCAGCATAAAGCCAGAACACAAACAGACCAAAGAAGAAATAAGAATTAGAGTGACAGAACTTCTGCAGGAAGCAGTAAGAAAAAGGGTTCCGCAGAAGAGCGTGGGCCTGCTGTTCTCAGGAGGAATCGACTCTACGATGATTGCGGTCATGCTGAAAAGACTTGGTGTTGATTTCACATGTTATACTGCTGCGCTTGACTCAGAAACAGAAGCAGAGGATGTGGTCTATGCAAGAAAAGTCGCAGAAGCTCTTGGGCTTAAGCTCAAAATCATCAAGATAAAGCTTGAAGAGGTTGAAGGTTATCTAAGAAAGATTGTGCCTTTGATAGAGGATTCTAATGTAGTGAAGGTAGGTGTTGCTCTGCCATTCTATGTCTGCTGCGAGACAGCAAAAAGAGATGGGATAAAAGTCATTCTTTCAGGGCTTGGAAGCGAAGAGATATTCGCAGGATATGAGAGGCATAAAAGATCTATTAATATCAACAGGGAATGTTATTCAGGGCTGCTGAAGATGTATGAACGGGATCTTTACAGGGATGATGTTGTCACAATGTCCAATTCCATAGAATTAAGGGTGCCTTTTCTTGACAAAGAGCTTGTTTCATATGCATTGAAGATACCTTCAGTATACAAGCTTTCAGGAGAGAGGAACAAGATTGCGCTAAGGGATGCTGCAGCTAAGCTAGGACTTGATAATGAGTTTGCAGAGAGGAAAAAAAGAGCTGCACAGTATGGCAGCAGATTTGACAAGGCAATAGAGAAGCTGGCAAAAAAATCTGGATCCAGGACAAAGTCAGAGTACCTTAAGGGATTCTACATCCAGGGCAATATCAGGCTTGGTGTCTTGTTCAGCTCAGGGAAAGATTCAGCGTATGCAGCCTATGTCATGAAAAGGCAGAATTATGATATAGCATGCCTTATAACAATAAAAAGCAGGAACACTTCCTCGTATATGTTCCACACTCCAGCAGTTGATCTGTCTTCAATGCAGGCAGAGGCAATGGGAATCCCTCTTGTTGTTCAAGTAACAGAAGGTGTAAAAGAAAAAGAGCTGAAGGATCTTGAGAAAGCAATAAAACAGGCAAAGAAAGAATATCATATTGAAGGTATAGTCACAGGAGCATTGTTCTCTGATTACCAGAGAAAGAGGATAGAGAAGATATGCGAGAAACTTGGACTTAAAGTATTCTCTCCATTGTGGCACAAAAATCAGGAAGAGTACATGAGAGAGCTTCTTGATAATGGATTCAGATTCATAATGACAGCTGTTGCAGCAGAGGGCCTTGACAAGTCATGGCTGGGAAGAGAGATAACCCAAGAGGATATCAAAAAACTGTCAGAGATACACAAGAGATTAGGAATAAATGTCGCAGGAGAAGGAGGAGAGTTTGAAAGCCTCGTCATTGACTCACCGATGTTCAGAAAAAGGATTGAAATAAAGGAGTTTGAGATCAAGGAAGAAAGTGAGAATACAGCTGTCTTAGACATAAAAAAGGCTGTTCTTGAGGAAAAGAATTAAAAACAGTGCATGATTAGGTGTGATTATGATAGATATAGTATTTCCAAACCAGAATGAGGAAGGGTTTGTTAAGATGGCAGAGAAGCTGGGCTATACAGCTCTCTGCTTTTTCTATAAAGAGCTCAAACCAGTGTACCTGAAGCATATAGAGAACATGCAGGCTTCCACCAAAGTAAAGCTTTACACTGCTTCTTCAGTCTCAAACAAGATAAGACCAGATATGATGATAATCAACACAACAGACCCAAGGCAGTGGCTTGAGGGAAAGAAAGGGGATATGATATATGGAGTAGAGGCTAATAAGGATAGGGATTCAATAACCCATATCAGGTCAGGCCTAAACCAGGTGCTGTGCAGCATCGCAAAACAGAAGGGAAAGATAATAGGTTTTGATTACGGCCTGATCCTTAATTCTTCTGGCCAGAAAAGGCTCACAATCCTCAGAAGGATTATGCAGAACATAAAGCTCTGCAAGAAATACCAGCTAATGACTGTTATAGCCTCGTTCAGCAATAATCCAATAATGATGAGGAATGCTTCTGATATCAAATGCCTTTTCTCATTGCTTGGTATGGATGATTATGCATTAAAAATGTCTTTTGAGTCTGCTGAACAGAGGATAAAGGAGAACCATAGGAAAAGAAGCAAAGATTATATAGGAGAAGGTATTGAAAGAATATAGTTTCTTTAAAGCTTATAGTGTTGATTATAGCAGAAATATTTTTAAACCTTGACTATTAATATATGAGGATTATGGTAAAAAAGAGGAATCTGGCAATTCTAACTCTGTTATTTATGATCATATCTCTTTCATTATCGCTTCCCGAACCTGTTTCTGCAATGAAAGGCCCGGTTGTTGAGGATGGTGACAGTATCAACAAGATAGGAGATTATTATGTGATGGATGATGGTGTTGTTGTGGTCAAGAAATTAGGCTATGTCACAAATATAAAGATAAGAAGGAAGCTGAGCAGCTCTGATAATATGGAACAAGATGACAGGCAGCTTGTATATGCAAACCAGTGCGCATATGATTCATGTGTCCAAACAGTAGCAGATACTTGTGTAGCAGGTTATGTATGCAAAAACTGCCAAGGAGACTCCCAGGTCTTCTCTGCAACAAACCAGAAATATGAATTCAAGGCATGTAATGTTCCTGGAGGACAGAACTGGTTTGAGACAAGCGATAACAAAGTACTGGCAAATCAGAATGTTGAGATTCCAGTAAAAGCAGGTGATGTCATAAAAGTCCTTGACCTGAATGATAATGGTGATAACACAAATATAATCTTCAAAAGCTTAGGAACCCCTTCTGTAAAGAATGTGGTGTGCATCAATGATGAAGGCCAGTATCCTAAAGATGAATTTATCACAAATCCTCAGACAAAGTCAATGACCCTTAAGACAGACCAAGGAGGGACCTGGATAGCGAGACCAATCAAGAACGTCAAGCTGGTCTTCCTAAAAGAGATGATTAAGAATGATGGCAAGCTAGGAAGAATCATACTCTCAAGAGATACTTATTTCAATACCAATACAAACAAGGTTAGAGAGGGTGTTGGTTTGACAGCCTCATGGGTTGGTGGAGCAGGCAATTATATAGATGTCTCAACTTTCAAAGGAGATGTCAGTTACAGTGTATTCAATAAAGCTCCTGCGATAGTCTGGCCTCACACAATAAAGGTCCCTGGAGGAGCTGATTATGCATGGTATGCTACACAAAATTTTAATGTTGACAAGATATATATTCATACGACCAAAATAAACAATGATAAGGATGCAGCAAAATTCAAGCTATGTGTCATAACTGGATGTGATTCAAGCGCTCCAGAACTGTGCAATGGAATGGATGAAGATTGTGATGGGATAATAGATGAGGGATGTGATAATGACCAGGATGGTTATATTGCTTCCAACAAGGAATGCTCTGGAACCCCATTATGTGTTGATGAAGCTGGAACAAAAAGAGACTGTCTGTGTGGATCTGCAAGCTCAACAAACCCTTGCTGTTCTGAGGGTTTTGGGACTGACTGTGCAGGAGGAGATCCGGCAATCAATCCAGGAGCAACAGAGAAATGCATTTTAGATGGAGACATAAGTAATAAAGATGAGAATTGTGATGGTAGGACAAATGAAGGATGTGCTCAGGACTCAAAAGAGGATTGTGAATCAGATAATGGAATATGGATAGGTCTTGAAGAGGATGGTCTTGGAGCATGCTGTGGAGATGCTGAATACCAGTATTTCATAAGATGGAATGAGAATCTGGTGTATGATGACTTTTCTGCTTGCTGGAATTCAGAACCAAAGACAAACCTCGAGATTCTTGGTGATGACAGCAAAGTCCTTGATTATAATGAGAGCTGGTATGGATGCGATGCAAGCACTACTGCAGAAGATATTGTAGGCCAGTTTAAGCAAAATTACCAGAAAGGCCAGACATTAGGTTATTGCGAGAATGTAGGTGATGACACCATTGGCTGGAGATCATGCTCTTATGATGGAGTATGGAATGATTTTGATGGGATCAAGAGTGATGTTATCAAGACTAATCCATCAGGCACATCAAGCGAGTGCTGTGCTGATACCTATTGCTGGGATGGAACTGAGTGTGTAGATGGTTCAGACCTGTTGAAACAGGGAGAAGATATTCAAGAAAATGGTGAAGATTACAAATGCGTCCTTGGAGAATGGCAGACAGTCTCAGAAAAACCTGACCAGTTCGGCAATGAGGAGTTTGCAATCACATGCGGAGACAACCAATGCCATTGGTATGATTCAATAACAAGCACTCATGAATGCGTCAGCGAGAATTATTACAATATGGATTATATCTGCATGGATGGCAATTGGACAACGAGGACTGCTGTGATAGCCACACAACTGCTTGAGCTCACAGGAAACAGTGATAATTCAGATTTCACTCTTTATTGTGATAGCTACAAGAACGCTATCAATGATGTGCAGTTCTTCATAGACACTGCATGGTACAATGCCACAAAATATCTTCTCGGTCCAGAAGTGGCTTTTGGAATAAGGGACTGCAGCATAGAATGTGAATTTGACCAGTGTCCATGTGTCAATAATTTCTGTGTGGTAGAATACAAGGACCTTATAGACGGAAAACGCAAAGTTGCATTCGGAATATCAATAAACCAAGAAATAAACTCATCAGAGAACAGCGATCTCTCATTCCTTACATTATTCAAGGAATCTCAAAGAACATTTGCGGAGGATTATCATTATGATTATTGCGATAGTGCTATCAGGACCCATGCTGATCAGTATCTTGGCTGCAACAGATATGATGAACCTATCAGAGGAGATATTGCTAATATCTGGTATAACCCTAAGAAAGCCAGCCTAATATATTCTCCAGAAGGAATAATAGTTGAGGATGTCTCTTTACAGACAGCTATCCTGAATTTCATAAAACATCCTATAAACACTCTCATAAACAGCCTCTCAGGAGATGATGCCACTTCAGTCAACTTTGTTGAGACCTCAAAGTTTGATAGGATTTATGTGAATAAGTTCAGAGAGAAATCCATAAAAGGTTATGTTGATGAGAACAAGCCTGAGATGAAGATTATGTACAGCAATGTGTACACTAACATAAAAGCAATTGTTGATGGAAGCACAAACCTATGCGCAATGTACAATGACTGCCTTAAGGCCGGAGTTGGAATAACAGACACTGGTGATGCTTTTTACTTAGAAAGTGAAGATCCTATGACAATAGGGCTGCTACAGTACCAAGGATTATGGCCTGATCTCACATCAAAGATAAGGCTCAATGAGGACACAGGAGGATTTGAGGAAGCTAACCTGATAGAGAGCATAACTGACTCTCCAGAGCAATGGGATGAAGATACAGGTATACCTATAAAATTCACAGCAACCTTAATTGAAGGCATGGTTCCAGAAGATGTTCTCTCATGCACATGGGATTTCGGTGACGGAATAGTGTTCACTACAAGGGATTTCTCAAGAGTGAATGAGATTGTGCATCCTTATAAGATTCCTGGAGATTACACTTACAAGCTCAAGGTCATAAGCAAGGACCTCAAGAAAGAAGAGGAGACAGAGACAGTCAGAGTAGAAGCATATGCTGACGGAAGCCCATGCAATTATGGAGGCATGTGTCTGAGCAGGTTCTGCACAGGTGATGTTCAGACTCCAGGAACATGCCAGGAATCAGTGTGTGATGATGGCCTCAAAGGACCTCTTGAGACAGATGTTGATTGCGGAAATGTATGCGTTGATGAAGACAAGAAGTGCGATTATGGCAAGAAATGTTCAGTAAATGATGACTGCAAAGAGGATCTCTGCCTGAATAATGTATGCTCTCCTGCAGCTTTATCTTGTATCATCACAGATGACTGTGAGGAGACAACAGGACAGGATAATACAATCTCACTTTTCAAAGTTTCAGGTTTCTCTAATGCGCATGCAAGCCTTTCAGACCAGGAAGGGTATGATTATCAGGTCTGCTGCAATGTAGAGGGTGATGAGATAGGCCATGGATGTGATGAAGCCAGTGGAGGAGATATTGCATTAAGATTATCATCTCCAACAAATGCGCATGTGACAGGGGATAAAACTGACACAAGATATCCAGAGACAGCATGTATATCAGCGAACAAAGGAAGAATACAGTGCGGTGTGAGCGCTGACTGCGGAGCAGGAGGAATCCCTATTGTCTCTGTGTCTGGCCTAACAAATGCTCATGTCGGAGCCATTAATTCTTATAATCTCAAGCTATGCTGCGGTTATTATAATATAGGAGAGGTGCTTTGCGGAAATGATGTCATAGAGTCAGGAGAGGAATGTGATGATGGAAACCAGGTCAATCTTGATGGATGTGATTCAGCATGCATGCTTGAATGCGGAAATGGAATTATTGAAGGAACTGAGGAATGTGATGATGGAAACAGGATAGATGGGGATGATTGCTCATCAACATGCACAAATGAATGCGGTAATGGAGTCCTTGATGGAACAGAGGAATGCGATGACGGCAATAATATGAATGATGATGGATGTGATGAGATATGCTATGTAGAATTCCATGATTATCTTTACAGCCTTCAGGGATACTGGAGCTTTGATGAAGGAACAGGGACAATTGCTTATGATGGAAGCGACAATGAGAATGATGGAACTCTGGGTGACGGAACAAATACTGCGCTTATGCCATTATGGGTTGATGGATTCTCAGGAAAAGCATTGCAGTTTGATGGAATTAATGATAGAGTCATTACACCACTGGATATAGACCAGTCTCCAACAACACAGGGCGTGACTATGATAGCATGGGTAAAACCATCAAGCCTGGCGTCAGTGAATAGGTATGTGATAAGCTCTGATAATGGAGGTTATGACTGGAGCATTTTGCAGTTAGGAACCAAATGGAAAGTGTCCAGAGGGGATGATTTCTGGGATACAAGCGCTGTTGTTGACAATGATGAATGGCAGCAGATAGCTGTAGTCTATGATCTCGCACAAAGCAGAATACGTTTCTACAAGAATGGAGAAGAAAAAGTATTCATATTAATGGCAGGAAGGGTTTACACAGACACCAGCGACAACACAATAAGAATAGGAATGAACCCAGTCACTGGACAATATTATTTGGGGATTATTGATGAAATCCAGATCTATGATATCCCTCTCTCAGCAGATGATGTTATTAATAATTATAAGTACTGGTCTACAATCAAAAATATAGAAGGGTGATAAAATGAAGATAGAACTTAATATGACAAAAACACATTTTTGGATTCTCATAGCAGTGATTGTGATTTTAGGTGCAGGACTATTCGCAATAGCCCAATCATCTCCTAATGAGCTGGCTGTGTGGCACACATTGAAAAGCATCTCAGCAGACAGCAATGGAGCTGTCAGTGTTGATGCAAATGACAATGGAGTGATTGATGCAGCAGAAGGCTGGAGGATGCTTGCATCTGGCTCTGACTTAACAGATGAAGCAAGAATAACCCTGAATAGCCAGGGAATCTCATATGAGACAGACTCCCAGACTAATTCACAAAGAATCAACGCAGGTTTGTTTGAATGGCCGGTATATCAACCAAAAGAGATAGCATTCAAAGTGAGGAATCAAAATGATATATTCTGTGTAGGGGGAGAGGGTCAGCTCCAGCTCACAAGTGGTAGTGCAACAAACGCCAAGTGCACAGACTATTGGTATATGGGCACAACAGTAACAAAGAAGACAGAAGAAAGAAACAACTGGATGAGGATGAACCTAAATGGAGAATCCAAGATAACCTGCCCAGATGTTCTAGGAAGAACTCCTACAGAAGGATATCCAGGAACTCTAGGTTACAAAAGTGATTATTTATGGAAAGTGATGTGTAATTACAGAAAAGGAATAGACTGGACAGGAGACCTTACTGAAATAATGCTAGAAGAAGCAGATGGATCGGGTTATGGAGTATGGGAATGGGAGATCTGGTACAGATAAACCCGGAATAATCCAAAAGATTTTTATTCTGTTTTCTTTTATTTGCTTTTAATGGCCAGAAAAAGAGGTATAA
>JAHJCS010000012.1 GCA_018812465.1 Nanobdellota archaeon
AGGTGTATTTAAATGTTTTTGCTTTATTGCTCCAAAATCAGCTCTGCCAGATTTCTCCGCTAAAGAATCTATTAATGTCAAATGGATTTTATAAGTCGGGTTAAACTATTACTTCTTCTTTGGTTTATTCCAATATGGGCTTTTACACTTTGGGCAGATAATGGGTTTTTCTTTTTTATTTCTTGGTACCCATTCATGTCCACATCTTTCACATTTGTAACCTTTAATCTTAATTGTTATTTTTGCCATAATTAAAATGAGAATAAGGTATATATAAATCTTACTTTTTTTCATATGTAAAATTCACGGAACAATAAATAATCATAATAATAAGATAATCAAAATATTAAGAAAAGAAATCACTCTTTCTTCTTCTTTGTCTTCTTTATCTCTTTCTCAAGCTTGAGCCTGTCAAGAAGCTCTTTGTACCTGTTCCTGATAGTGACCTCAGTCACTCCAGCTACATCAGCGACCTCTCTTTGCGTCCTCTTCTCGCCGTGTATCAATGCAGACACATAAAGGGCTGCTGCAGCGATTCCTGTAGGCCCTCTTCCTGAGGTAAGCTCTGATTTCTGAGCCCTCTCAAGTATCTCAATAGCCCTTGACTGTGTCTCAGCGCTGAGCTTTAATGAAGATGCGAATCTTGCGATGTAGTCTGCAGGATTTGAAGGAAGGATTGTTATTCCAAGCTCTCTTGTCACAAACCTGTAGGTTCTTCCCACTTCTTTCTTTTCAATTCCAGAAGCCTCAGACAATTCATCAAGTGTTCTAGGAACGTCATGTCTCCTGCATGCAGCATACAATGAGCCTGCGACAACAGATTCCATGCTCCTTCCTCTGACAAGGCCTCTTTGCACTGCAAGTGTGTATATTCTTGCAGCCTCTTCCTCAACAGATTTAGGCAGTTTAAGATAAGAAGACACTCTCTTCAGTTCAGCAAGAGCAAGCTTAAGATTCCTCTCAATTGCTGTAGAGATCCTGTACTGCCATTTCCTCAGCCTGAAGAACTTGTTCTTCTCTTTTCCTTCAAGCTTGTAAAGATCAGCTTTCTGACCAACTTCAGTGCCAAGACCCTGATCATACTGAGTATAGGTCATAGGAGCTCCAGTCCTTCTTTTGCTTTCTCCAGAGTCTCCGTCAAACTCTCTCCATTCCTGGTCAAAGTCGACCATCTTCTCTTCTACGACCAGGCCACAGTCCTTACAGATGACCTCTCCTTTCTCTTTGTTATAAAAAAGATTTATTCCACCGCATTCCGGGCATTTTTTTACAAAGTCTCCTGACATAGATATCACCAGCTAGATTATTATACTAAAACCATCTACCCCCATTTTTATAATATATACTGAAAATACAATAAATTTATAAATGAAATCCAACGGGTGTATTTAAACCTTTCGGTTTATATATGATTTTCCCCCAAAACTATAAATAACAGGAGTATACGCCCTAATAAAGAGGTAAAAATGGCAAAAAAAGACCCGATTCCAGCAAAACTATTCAATATACTTGCATGCCCTGTATGCAAGGCAGATCTTAAGTATAATAATAGCAAGACAGGCCTTGTATGCACTAAGTGCCAGCAGGAGTATCCTATCAAGGATGGCATACCAATATTGCTCCCTCCTGATCTTAAGTAAGAAAACCTTTATAAAACCCCTTAAATCTTTCTAATCCTAGTACATGCAGTACACTACTTATGACCTTTGCCGCGGTGGCACAACCCGGTACTGCGCCAGCCTTGAGAGCTGGTTTCCTTCGGGATATCCCGGTTCGAATCCGGGCCGCGGCGTTTATTATTCTTTTAATTATACTCCATCACTTTCTTTCAAAATATTTATAAACTCTTAGGTTATATAATGCCTTAGTGGGGTGTTTAATATGAAGAAAATAATATTTATATTAACTGTTCTTGCAGTGCTTTTTGCTTTCGCAGGTTGCAGCAGGCAGGATTCTTCTCAGGATTCTGTGAATATGGTAATTACTTCTGAAAGCAGCAATACAAACACAGGCACAGCAGATTCATCTGCAAAGCCTTCTGAACCATCTCCTGCAGAGCCTGCAGAGACACTACAAGAGATTGTGGCAGAAGAGCCTAAACCAACTGAAGAGCCTAAGACTGAGTTCAAAGGAATGGAGATAACCTGTGATGAGAAGCAGACTCTTGGCTACATCAGCTGTGCTGATATCGGTGAGAAAGCTGAGCTTACAATCAGGAACACTGGAAGACTTGGATTGAATGGTGTTCTGGTAAGGTATTATGATGAGGGCAGCAACAGGCTTGATGAGTATTCTGAGATGTTCAGCTTTCCTGTAGGAGACCAGAAGGTTCTTTCATTGTCTCTCTCAAACCAGAGGTTGTGGAAGGTTGAGGTATTCCCTATCACTAACAGTGATGTCTGCATCAACAAGCAGCTTGTTGTTATACCAATCACAAACTGTAGATAAATGTGTTTAAAATAAAGGTTAGCATCAATTTGTGAAGGCTTTTCAATAAATATTCCAGCTGACAAGGGGGATGCCCCTTACGGGGAATGTCGGCCTTCAGGGAAATAAGCGAGGCCTGAACCCGATGCTAACCCGAGCGAAGCGAGATTTTAAACGCATTTGCAATTTTTATATATCTTTTTAATTTCTTTTTTCTGTAATTCTTCCGTTCTTTATCTTTTTCTTCGCAGTTTCTTCACATTCTTCGGATAGTCTCCTAAAAAGACGCACTTCCTGCGGTTTTCTCTGAGAAATTGTTATTAAAAGTCCCTGCCCTATTATTCTAATGGTTTCGGCCAAACATTCAACAAATATTCAGGGGGTTGCATTATGAAAAAGAAAGATCAGGGTCCAGAAGTGTTATCAGAGGAAGAGTTCAATGAGAAATATAAATCAGCCGCATCTCAAGAGGCTGCAGCAGAAACAGAAGAAGCTGTCGCAGAACCTAAATCTGCAAAAAAGAAGAGAAGAATGAAGATAGCTTCATTCAGAGATATACTGTTTCTTGGAGCATTGACAGCTGCAACAGCACTGACTTACACTCAACATGGCAAGATAAATGATATGACTGACTGCTATCTCAGCAGGTTCACAGACAATGTCTGCTTTGTGCAAAAGCCAGCTGATGAAGCATCGACAAGCGCATCATACTCAGTAAGAGCAGGATCAACAGATGTTGTTCTTGGATATGATTCTCAGGCAGGCAATCTATCAATAGATCAGGCATCTGTCAACAGGGAGCTTGCAGGCTACAGTATCAATGTGCAGCAGGCACTTGATGCAATGTTTCAGAATCAGGAGAACAGATACACTGGAGTGAATCATGTTGTCAGGAGCATGAACTCAGACGAATGGAGAATCAATGCAGATTATGCCACAAGACAGATCATGGATGCTGACAAGAGAACTGTGCAGGAGATTGTCATCAATGATATCCTTAACAATCCCAAAGAGAATGAGTCAGCATTGACAGAGATTGCTGAGCAGGGCGCAAGGCTCAGGCCTGATATTGCAGTGACAGCAATTCCGAATGATAGCCTTGTGAATGAAGGCAAGAAGAGAGGCATTGATGTTGTTCTTGAGTCATATGATGTTCTTTTAGATTTCTTGAGATCACAATATGAAAGTGTCTCAGGATCAGATGAGGGTGAGCAAAAATGAGCATTCCAGGAAAGATATTGGCAGTAGCTGCAGGAGCAGCGCTCTTTGCAGCAGGATATGTCAGCGGATGCGCTGGCGCAACAGACCGGGATTACAGAATATTGAGGGACAAGGATAGATCAGGGTTTGAACATGTCTATATACAGGACAGGAACAACTCAATAGACCTATATGAGATGATAAAGACAGATGATGGAATCAAGTTCCAGGATTACAATGTGAATGTGCATGTTGAAGACAAAGCAAACACAGGGGTCAGC
>JAHJCS010000141.1 GCA_018812465.1 Nanobdellota archaeon
CAACACCCCGCTTTTAATTACTATTATAAAATAGTTAAGAGATATATAAATGTTACGGAAGAATATGTATTGATAAACAAAAAATATGAGCATATCTGAGAATATTCTTAAAAAGAAACACCGCCCACTTGACAGCAGACAGCTGAAAATACTTTGGATTTTCATCTTACTCGGCAGCCCGCAACTGGTTACGCTCTGTTGACACGCAATGTGGAGCTTGCAGCTCCACTCCGCGGCTTTGATACTTTAACCAGCAGGCCGCGGTATGGGGCCTTGTGCCCCATGTCTTTTGGTAAAGCTTTTGTAAAAGGTTTGGGTGCATCCCCAGCCTCGTCTGCGTCAGGGCGGCGTTTCTCTTTCTAGGCAGCAACAAGGACGAATACTGAGTGCAGAGGGAAAATCCGTTACGCAGTCCGGATTTTTCCTTTGTGAATAGGGCAAAACCTAAGGTTTTGACCGTGTATGAGTCCAATGTTGTTGCTGCCACCAAATACAAATAACATAATCACATACAAAAGCTTTAAAAACCGTTTATTTTTAATCTCATAAAGGTGTTTAAGATGATAAGAAGCCCTATATGTTCAGTCCTTGGCCATGTTGACCACGGAAAATCCAGTATTCTTGATTCTATAAGAGGCAGCTGTGTTGTAAAAGGAGAAGCAGGCATGATAACCCAGGCAATAGGCGCCTCAATAATCCCTCTTGACACAATAAAACAGAGGTGCGGAAAGCTTCTTGAGAGCATGAACATGAAGTTCACTATTCCAGGCCTGCTGTTCATTGACACGCCTGGCCATGCAGCATTCACAAGCCTGAGGAAAAGAGGCGGTGCATTAGCAGACATCGCGATTGTTGTGATTGACATCAACGAAGGATTCAAGCCGCAGACAATAGAGGCAATAGAGATATTGAGGTCTAATAAGACTCCTTTCATAATCGCTGCAAACAAGATTGACCTGATCCATGGATGGAAGTCATCAGATGGCTCTGTGCTCAAGAATATACAACAGCAGAGTCCTGATGTCCTGACAAAAGTTGAACAGAAACTCTATGAGCTTGTCGGCAGGCTGCATGAGAAATTCAGCATGAATACAGAGAGATTTGACCGGGTTGAAGATTTCACAAAACAGGTTGCTATTGTGCCCTGCTCTGCAAAGACCGGCGAAGGTATACCTGAGCTCATCATGGTTGTTGCAGGGCTTGCTCAGAGATTCCTTGAGAAATGCCTTGACTGCAATGTTGAAGGCCCTGCAAAAGGAAGTATAATGGAGGTCAAAGAAGAGAAAGGCCTGGGCAAGACAATTGATGTCATAGTCTATGATGGCACACTCAGGATCAATGATACAATAGTGATAGGAGGAATCAATGAGCCTATTGTCACAAAAGTAAGAGCTCTGTTTGAACCAATGCCTCTTGCAGAGATGAGAGAGAAGAAAGCAAAGTTCAGGTCTGTGAAAGAGGTCAGAGCTGCAACTGGAGTGAAGATATCAGCGCCTGATGTGGATAAAGCTGTTGCTGGCATGCCTCTTATTGCTGTGAGAACAAATGAGGATATAGACAAAGCCAAAGAAGAAGTGCAGAGCGAGATTGCTGAGGTTATAATAGAGACAGATGCTGAAGGCATTGTGATAAAAGCAGATAATATCGGCTCTCTTGAGGCTCTGATAAAGCTTCTGAGAGAGAAGAACATAACTATCAGGAACGCTTCCATCGGCAACATAAGCAAGAAAGACCTTGCAGATGCAGAAAGCAACTTTGACAAAGACCCATTGCAGAGTGTGATACTAGGATTCAATGTAATTATCCCAGACGATGTTCCTGTCCCAAAAAAAGTCAAGATACTCACAAATGATGTCATCTACAGGATTATTGAGGATTATGAAAAATGGAAGACAGAAGCAGCAAAGAACATTGAGGCAATACAGCTTGACCTTCTCACAAGACCCTGCAAGATACAGCTCCTTACAGGATATGTGTTCAGGCAGAACAATCCTGCTATAGTGGGTGTTGAGGTGCTTGGAGGAAAGCTTAAGACTGGAATGTCAATCATGGATGCAGAAGGCAATGAGATAACTGAGGTCAAGACAATACAGCTTGAGAAGGAGAATGTCAGCGAAGCAGCTAAAGGAAAGCAGGTCGCGGTTTCATTCCCCGGAGTCACTGTAGGCAGGCAGATAAAAGAAGGGGATGTGCTTTACAGTGCAATACCTGAAACTGAGTTCAGGAAGATAAAAGAGCTCAAGAAATACCTCACACCGGATGAGATTGCAGTGATAAAAGAGATTGCAGTGATAAAGAGAAAGGAGAATGTCGTGTGGGGGATATGATTTTCTAAGTCAGATTATCAACAAAGCATTTATATATAAGAAAGTTACCTGATATTGATATATAAAACATTAAAACGGGGGTGAAATAATGGCAAAAAGTGGAGATGAGAAGCTTTGGGGTTTTTTAGGTGTCTTCTTGACAGTACTAGGATTTATCATTGTATTGCTTGCAAAGAAGAATGACAAGTATGCAATGTATTATGGAAAACAGGGTCTGGTTCTGTTCATCGCTTGGGCAATATGCGCAGTGATAATGATCATCCCAGTGATAGGATGGATCGTAGGAGCTGTAGGATATCTTGTTGTTCTGGTGCTATGGATAATCGGCATAATATACTCTATCTCAGGAGAGATGAAACCAATCCCTCTGATAGGCAAATATGCTGAACAGATCAATGTTTAGAAACCTTTTTATTCTTTGTTTTTTCTCTTTCTTTTATGGAGCTTAAGATATTGAATACCCGGGAGAAGAAAGAGATACTGAAATCAATACATGACCAGTGGGGTTGTGAGTTCAGAACAGACCTTGTGTTCCTTCTCAGCTCTAAGTTCAAGCTTTATCTCATGAACAGGGATCTAGGCAGGATTGATGAGACAAAGCTTCGCATCGACAAGATGGGGCTTTATTTCTGCGAGATAATGAAGAACAAAGAGCTCAGGCTCAGCATAGAAGGCTCACAGATCATAGGGCCGATTGCCAAGAAGAACGTCCTTGAGATAAGCGACGGCGAGACAAAGGTATGGTTTCATGGTAATAACCTGATAAGGAAAGAGATTGAATGTTCTGGATTTGTCATCATCAAGAACAATGATGATTATATAGGATGCGGAAGATTCAAGGAAGGAGAGATACTAAATTATACTCCTAAGACTAGAAGGATTCTGTCTGACTAGTCAATCACCTGATTTCTAGAATTATCTCAGGATGTCTTCAATAGGCTTGTCTGGTCTTCCTGCAGCTGTTGGCTTGCTTGATTTTATCTTCTCTGCCTCTCTTGCAAGATCCACACCAAGATCCTTCAGTGCCTTGACATGCATCTGCATAAGCTGCTCGACGATGCTGAGTATCTTCATCATCTCTTCTCTTTCCTTTGCCAAAGTGCTCAAAGCTCCCTTATGAAAGCCTATCTGTTCATCCTTGCTTGCTTTTTCTGCCATTTTAAGCAAATAGGTCTTGTTGGGTTTATATATTTTATGTTTGGATAGGTAATTAATTAATTTTATAATGTTAACTTCGGCAACAACAATAATGGCAGCAGACGGCCATG
>JAHJCS010000142.1 GCA_018812465.1 Nanobdellota archaeon
CCCAACTAATCCCAATCTTGAGAAGAGATTCATGGAAGTTCTTGATGTCAGCCTGCCCTCAGCAGAAGAGATCACTATCAATACTAATGGAAGCTTCAAGTATTCAAGATCAAATATATTCAAGACTCAAAGATTTCTGCATAACATCATGTACAATAATGGTTTTAAGGCACCATTCTCTGTTTCATATCTTTTAGCAGATGATCCTGAAGCAGAGATGGACAGGCTGGGTCAGAAAAAGCATGAGACTGGTTTCAGCGAGCTTGGAATGATGGCGATGGCAGGTATTTTCAATCCTCTCAAGAATCTCGTCCCATATTATGAACATATAGAGACCGGAAAGAGAATTGATGTGAAATATGGACCCACTCTGAATATGGGAAGATGGAAGAAAGTCAAGGACAAAGGAGTGGTGCAGAACCCTTACAGCAGGTTTGTGCCAAGAGCCAGATTAGGTGCCCATATATGCAGTGTCAATCAAGCAAGCAGATTTGCTTTGTATCCTGGAGGAGAGATTTCAGCTTGCAATGGAGGTTATGCAGGAAGAGTCTGTTTTTCTAATCTCAGCGAGGGGTATGATTCATTTGTTGAGCAGTATAGCAGGGTCTTGAGAAATCTCAACCAGTTCTATCAGAATAATCTTGGGCAGATAATGCAAGGCAGGCAGAATACATGGCTTTGCGAAATAACCAGCATGTCAGATCATATCTTTGAGTTCAAGAGATAGTGGAAAGCTGCTGAGTAACTCATTCTTTTTTCTCTTCATACTGCACATGCCTGAACAGGAACTCATCCACTCCCATCACTGACCTGCCTTTATTAGGCTCATGGTCCTCACATTTCTCTATTCTCCCTAAATTCAATACTGTGATAAAGAATGGCTGATAGAATCCTCCTGTAGCTCTCTGAGACATCACTGGAGATTCCATAACAACACATACATCGCCAGTCTTCTTGCAATGAGGCTCATATCTTAATGCTCCAAGGGTATTATAATATTCTTCTATCTCCTCAGGACCATTCTCTTCATGAGTCAGCTCGTAAATGCGTGATTCTACAGTTCCTTTATCCCTATCTCTAGGTATTAATTCAAGATTGCCGCATGCAGGCACAATGTTCATCTTTTCAGGCACTAAACTCATAACACACACTCCAAGAACCCCTTTTTATATATACAAAACTGTTCTCATTTATATATCTTCCTGCTTTCTTCCCTCGCAACATTTATATAATCCTCTTGCTAATAGGCCTTTTATGGCTGCCAGACATTTCTTATGTCCATCCAGTAATAAGTCATGTACTTCTGGATTAATAGCAATGGTGCTTGCTGTTTCAGATTATGCTTTAAACCTCATATCCCGGTATATTGAAGCATTTTTTTACAATACCTGGAGCATAGATCCTGTCACAAATGTATACATTCTATGGCTGGAGTTACTGATACTCTTCATAATATATTTCTGCATAACTTATCTGATATACTCTGTTGTAGAGCGCTTTCTTCACAAGAAGAGAACTTAGGTCCTGCTAATCCTAAGTTTTATATACAACCTTATACCTGCTCTTACCATGCAATACACAATCTACTGCGATCTCCATATAGGCGGACCACATGAGATAAAGGAACCATTGACCTTCTCAGAGAACACTGTCTTCTTAGGAGACAATTTTGACCTGAAGAACTCTTTGAGAAAGAATCTGCCTGAGATAGAAGCTATGAGATCAAGCACTATCCTGAAATGCAGGAGATCAGGTGGAATCTACATAACCGGAAACCACTCCCTCCAAATTAATGACCTTTCTGAGATCAGGGATGGAGTGCTTTTCCTGCATGGCGACCTTGTGCACAAGGGTCTTGAGCGGGCAAAGAAGTGGAGGCTCAGCCACAAGAAAGGAAAGTCTTCATTCTATTGGAACATCCTGAGAATGTATTACAGATTATTCCATGATCCTATCTTTGTCCTGAAGAGGCATATCAGGAAAGCTTATTCTCTTGCAAAAGAGAACAGCTGCCATACAATAGTCCTTGGCCATTTCCATCCAAGGAACTTAATAGACCTAAAAAGAGACAACATAAGAATAGTGATACTTCCAAGAGGAGTAAATCAGATATCCTTGTAAACCTGCAGAGAACTAATCTGTCTCCTGCATATAATCAGCAACAATGCTTATTATCTTCTTTACAGTATCATTGCAGTTCTTGAAGATTATCTTATCCAGCACTTCAATCCCGTATCTTCTTATGAGATCACTGATCAAGGCATGGATAAAAGACTGGGTTGCTGACTCAACACCTTCAAAATCCAGTGTGATATCCTCTTCTTTCTCCAGAGCAGGGACTATATCCTTTATCCTGATATCTCTTGCTATATCCTTATTCTCAGCAAAACTTCCAACCAGCTTCAGCAGTCTTATGGTCTTCATATAAATCTGGGCCTCCTGTATCTGGCTTTCCTTCTCTCTTTCAGCGCTTTTATGTATATATCTCTTATAAGATCCAGCAATATTGAGAATTTTTTTGTTGCATTCAGAGAGATGTCAACACCTACTATTGTGCCCTGCCAATAAGGCAGTTTCTCATCTTTGGAATGCCTGTCCCTGAATGGATCAGCATACAATTTTATTGTCTCCGGACTGCTTTTAAGCAGTTTATACAGGGCATTGCCGCTGTAGATGACAAAGAAATCACGATTTACTTTTGCTATTGACTTGATAAAGAATAATCCTGCACCTGCATTGTATTCTGTTCCCCCCTCTCTTCTCGTAGTCCCTGTGATGCCCGGAGTCAGCGCTAGTTTTATTGCTTCCAGGTCTGTCTTGGCTTTGTGCGAGACATTTATAGAACTCTTTATCCCAATTCCTGTATCTGCAATGCCAATCCTGATAATATTGCTTTTTTTATAATACTGGGCGCATAAGATCGCACCATGCTCTGATTGTGAATGCTCTAATACATTCCTGGCCAGTTCACTTATGACATACCTGATTGGCTCTGCTTGTTTTGGCTCTAAATGAAGCAATGGAACCATTTCGGTTATGAAATGTGTCAGTTCATCTGATTTCTTTATCTGGGTCAGAGGGACAAAACGTCCTGCAGGCTCATGTTCTGTAATCCTGATTCCTGATTTGACCCCTAAAAAGCTGAACAGTTTCATTCTCTCAAGATAATGCTTTGATCTTGCTTCCATCTTCTCGCATCTGATGTTTGATGGCCCAAGCTTTAATCCAAGCGAAGCAATCATAGACAAGACCACTGGATGTACTGATATCCATTTCTTGTTTGCAGTTATCTCAAGTTCTGATGGATCTGAGGTGTCAAAGCTTCTTAAAACAGGGTCAATATTTCCCAGAAAAGCGCTGTTTGGCAAGTGTATTCTCATATCTACCGGGAATGCCTGTTTATTTATAAATGTTCCTATTTTTACCGGGAATCCCGGGCAAAAATAACAGCATATATAATCCCGGTATGTATTATATATGAAAATATTGCTAGGTATAAACAATCTAAAAAGCATGTTATAAAATATATGGATATACTCTTTAAGATCTCAATATCAGCATTATTGCCTCATATCTCTTCCTGCCGAGCTCTGCTGCTTCTGGCAGAAGATTGACTTTCTTCCATGCTGTCTCATACTTCTTTATTATTAACTCTCTTGCATCCTCAGTAGAGAGTCCTTTTGTGACTAATGCTCCATGGGCTATACTCATAAAATTATCGAAATGAGACAATGCATCTGCTGCAGCAACAATCTTTGCTTCTTTTGATTCAGGAGGATATTTCTCATCAGAGGAATGAGTAAGGATGCAATGTTTTACTTTCCCAATGAATTCTTTATCATACCCCATATCCCTGAGTATCTCTTCTGCTTTCTCAGAACCCTTTATGTGATGGCCTTCTCTTGTTCCGGTAATTTTCACAACATCATGGAGCCATGCAGCTGTTTCACACACTACAACATCTGCTCCTGTTTTCTTAGCCAATAATCTAGAATACTTCACAACAGAGGTTATATGCCCTTTCCAGTTCCATTTTGAGCCTTCGCAGAGCTCAAGAACCATTGATTTTATCTTACTCAACATTCTTCTTAACCACTTCGCCAGGCAGCGTGCTCTTTCCAGGCCAGATCTTCCTTCCTGGATAGATGATTGTCTTTACGCCGAGCCTTGCATTGTCGCCTATGACTGTTCCGAACTTTGTAAGCCCTGTCTCAACAAGCTCTTCTTTCACTTCGCCTTCAACCTCTTTTTTCATCGATGTCCTGATTATGCCTTTGTCATGTCTGAGGTTTCCTGTGACACAGCCTGCTGCGATATTCACATTCTCTCCTATTATAGAATCACCAAGATAAGTGAGATGAGGCACAGCTGAATTATCCATTATTATGCAGTTCTTTATCTCAACCTCATGGCCTATCTTCACATTATTGCCGATGGATGTTGAAGGCCTGATATAAGCATTAGGCCCAAGCACGCAATCCTCTCCAATGACAGCAGGGCCTTCAATATACACACCTGACTTTACAACAGTCCCTTTTCCAATAATGACCTCTCCTTTGAGAGTCACATTCTGCTCTATCTCGCCCTGCACATCCTTCTTTATCTTAGACAATAAGAATTCATTAGCAGCAAGAAGGTCCCAGGGATACCCTATCGGAAACCAGTTCTCTGCTTCAATGCATTTCACTTTCTCTTTCTTTATAAGCTCAGAGATAAAATCAGTTATCTCAAACTCTCCTCTGGAGGATTTCTCAATCTTAAAACCAAACACTTTCTTATCCAGTTTATAGCACCCTAAGTTTGCGATGTCTGAGACAAAATCCTTTGGCTTCTCGACAAGCTTCTTTGCAAAGCCTTTCTCAACAGTATAGACTCCATAATTAGAAGGATTGTCAACTTTCTTTACCATAACAGCATATTTCTCTGAAGCAACTTTCTTTATGTCCTGAGAAAAGAACAGATCATCTCCATTCATTATCATGAACTCAGAGCTTCCAACTGCATCTTTCACAGTGAGAAGCGCATGGCCTGTTCCGAGCTGCTCTTTCTGCTCAATATAAATGAGCTTCATTCCATCAAAAGAATTCCCGAACTGCTTTTTTATCATCTCTCCTTTGTAGCCAATGATCACAATGACCTCATCAAACAATCCAGTCTTTTTCAGTTCCTCAAGATTGTGCTGCAGAATGGTCTTGTTCGCAACTGTAAGAAGAGGCTTGGGCCTTGTCAGAGTAAGAGGATATGTCCTTGTGGACTTCCCTGCTGCCATGAGGACTGCTTTTAGTGACATAAGGAGGTAATTGAGGTATAGGATATTTAAAGTTTGGGGTAATATTTATATATCTCAATCCTATACTTATATGGATGGGCCTCTTCCATAAGGACATAAATGAGAAGCTTGCAGAGCACTTGCAGAAGCTTAAGGACTCAGGCATGCTGCCTGATGACTGGGCATGGCACAGAGAGAAGATTCTTGAGCTTGAGAAGATTGATGAAAACCTGATTGGAGACATAAGAGAACTGCACAGCAACAGGGCATTCAGCATCATGATAAGCATGATCAAAGGAAAGGATCATCTGGATATGCTTCATTCTGAACTCAAGAGCATAATAAAACAGCATAGCCCGGACGCAAGCCTGCAGAAAGAGGAGGCTGAACAGGTCAACAGGATGGTAAAATCCATCACTGAGGATATAGGAAGGATAAATGATCTTATAGGTTTTGTCATGCCATACATGCATATAAGAGTGCCTGATTTTGAGAATAATAAAGCTCTGCTGTCATTCATGCTGAAGAGATGGGATGAGGTAAGCACAATGATAAAAGAGCTTGAAACTAAAGAACAAAGATCAGGTTTGGGCGAGATGTTATGGAGCTTAAAAGGGATTATTGAAGAGGTATGGGAGTTCTTAAGAAGGGATGCAGTAGGTATAATAAAAAGATGTGATAACAGTTACCTTTATAGTTATGGTTTTGAGTCTGTATCCTCCTTGATAAACAGGGAAACATGGGATACAATCACTCACGGCCTGATCAGGCTTTCTGATGCTTCAGGACAGTCTCATGCCAACCCTGATACATTCTTCATATATATTATGAAAGGAAGGTTCAAAGACCTTCTTAATATCAACAACTGGAATATATTTGTAGAAGGGTCTGTCAGGATACTCAACAAATATCAGGGACACATCCAGCTGCTTGAGAGCAGGATTAACCTCAAGCCAGAGATCGACCTGGAGTTCAATGCTCTTCTGGAAGAAGTGCGCAATATCCATTAGGAAGCATTTCTGCATTGATTCTTAAGAATACATCCTCCACACTCAGCCTTTGTCCTGCAGTGCCTCTTCGCATGCTCTACAATCAATGCATGATACTCCTTGAACATCTCTATCTTTTTCTTTCCCCTGAATTCCTTCAGGTTTTCCATGAAGAATCCTTGTATCTTGTCATAGCTCGCATCCTTGTCAATCAGTCCAAGCCTTGAGAATATCCTTCTTGTGTAAGCATCAACAACAAAGTAAGGCTGGTCAAATGCATAAAGAAGTATTGAGTCTGCTGTCTCTGGGCCGATGCCTTTGACTTTAAGCAATTCTTCGCGGGCAGGTATAGTGCCTTCCTTAAGATGCATTGAGAAGTAATCTGCAATAATCTTTAGTCTCTCTGCCTTCTGCCTGAAGTATCCTGATGGTTTTATGAGCTCAGAGATCTTCCAGACAGTGGCTTTCCTGAGATTATCTCTATCCATCAGCTTTGCCCTGTTCAGATTCTCAATCGCTTTCTCGACATTTGTCCAGGAGGTGTTCTGGGTTAGAACAGCTCCGACAATTATCTCCCATCTGTCATGGGAATCAGAAGGAGGCCCGGAGTGATGCTTAGTCTGATTCCTTCCTTTAGAAAGAGGCCACCATCCTTGGGGGCCGTAGGCTTTGTGGAATATCTGATATATCTGTATTAATTCCATTATACTGCTCCTGAGGAATAATCATCCTTTTATTATATTCCGTATCAGCACAAGGAGAGGGAATATCTCAAGCCTGCCAAGAAGCATGGAAGCCATGAGCACGAGCTTTCCCAGCCAGTGCATTGACGCAAGCTCCATTGTCTGCAACCCTACAGTTCCTAATGCAGATGTCATGTGGAATGAAGAATCAAAGAAAGTATATCCAAGAAGCATTAGTATCACAGTGCCTATGACAAGCAGGAATATATATGTTACAAAAAATATCTCTATAATAACAAGATTGCCTTCTGGCATCTCTTTCTTTCTTATATTGAGAGGTATGACAGATCCTGCAGGAGAAGCGAGCCTTTTCACCATCCAGGGTATTGATTTGACAAGGGAATATAATCTGAACACTTTTATTCCTCCTGAAGTGCTCGCGACTCCTCCTCCAATTATCATGCCTGCCATCATCAGGAGTATGAGCAGCTGAGGAAGCGACGGTATGCTTGCGATTGAATAGCCTGTTGTTGTGAAAGAGGATATCAGCTGGAACACCACAATCTTTGCATCGCTGAGAACTATTAGTCCAAGTCCTGCAGATGCTGCGATGATAACCAGGAATATATTCTTCTCATAAGTGAATAAGAACTCCTTGAACTTCATCCTTATCAGCTTGTTGTGGGCAATGAATGATATTGATCCGAGAATCATGAGTGCGCTGATAACAACCAGCTGCATGTTGCTTGTGTAGAAATTATCGCTCAGAGTGAATCCTCCTGTTGACAATGCTGTGAAAGACATGCCTATTGATTCATACAATGGCATTCCCAATAAATAAAGAAGAATCATCCCTGCAATGGTATAAATGCTGTATACCAGCATAATGCTTGTTGTTGTCTTCCTGAGGCTTGGCTCAAGTGTCCCTGAG
>JAHJCS010000143.1 GCA_018812465.1 Nanobdellota archaeon
CTTTGATTATGCTCTTATAAAGTTACCTGACAATAAGTATAGTATAGTTATGCCTTATTTCTCTGGTGCATGTTCCTCCACATTTATAGTGGAAGATAAATCAAAGAAGAGATTCCTGCTAAAAGTGCCTCATCCCAACCTAAAGAACAGAGCAAGTGACCTGCAGCAGGTTATGACTGAAAGAGATCTAGAACAAATGATTGAGAATGAGTGGAGGATAGTATCATCTATGCAGGAGCATGAGGGTATCATAAAAGAGTATGGTGAAATACCAGTAAAGCTTAATGGAAAAGACTCCAAAGGGATTGTAATGGAGTTGGTTAAAGGGGGAAGATCCTTCAGAAGCTTATTCTCATGGTGGGGAGATAGTTATCATAGACCAATTAACAGAAAGGATTTCATAAACCTTGTTTCAAACTCAATCAAGATAATAGATGCATTGAAGCATACCAACGAAAAAGGCATAATACATAAGGATCTATGGGTGAAGAACATTTTATTAGACCTAGAAGGAGTAGTTAAGATAATTGATTTTGGTCTTTCTGAGAATGTAAGCAGCTATTCCAGGATTATGGGTAAAGATTCTTCAATACCTCCGCCATCTATTGATATTCAGAAATATGATTTATGGTCTTTTGCCACTATTCTTTATTATATGCTCACTGGAGTAGAAGATATATTCCAGAAAAAGCAAAGTATCTCAGAGAAAGGATTTCACAGGCTTGATTTCACAAGACCGATAGATTACTCTCAGGTAAATCCATATTTCAGAAGTCTTCTAGAGAATATTTTCGAAAGAATTAATGAGATTAATCATCTTGACATCAAAGATGCTTTGGGATTCTTAGAGAATAAGATCAGACATGATTCGTATTTTGATACAGAGAATAGATCCTTGATTTGGTCAGTTGAAGATGGCGGGCGGGAGATGGGATTGTTTGATTCTGGAGTATTTGTAGGAATATATCTTGGTAACAAACTTATTGGGTGCGTTTATAAGGATGATTTTATGAAGAGCCTTAAGGAGTTTAAGATTAATGGGCATTCGAACATTGATTTGTATCTCAAAGGAAGACTCAAAGTCTTAATCCAAGATTCAGGAAATCAGCTGTATCACATGACAGATCCGTCAGTTATTGATGCTCATTATCGCAAGAATGAATCGGTCAGAGATTTTAGTGAATTAGACATTGAATCGCTTCAAGAATATGATATACTGATAACAAATATGCCTCCGCAATTAAGAGAGGATATGAATTATAATAGCTACTTAGAGCCAGCTATAAGGATTTATAGTGATTCTATAGATATAATATCAAAGATAAATAAAGTCAATCCTTTGCTTGAAGTTAAAATGTATACTAGTGCAAGAGTTGGGAGCTATAATCATTTAAGCCTGCTGCTCCATAGGAGTGGGGTGAACACCATTGTTGACAAGACTGATAATACAAAAGAAGATTTAGACAAACTATTGGCCAAACAACCATTCTTATGGAGCCTTCAAAGGAGCGCTCAAATGACCCTATTAGATAAGGGGGGCAGAGGTTATATCTGCTTAAAGAATCTTGAAGGACAGATTATGTTTGAGACAACAACTCATTTAGAGCCTTATGATATGGAAGTCAAAGACAATATAAGACTGCTTGTGTGATAAGACAATGATTATATTCCTTCAAGCAAAACCATCATCCTTCCGCCCTGGAAGGTAATCATCATCGCTATGATACAAAGATAATGCTGTATAATTGTATCATGACATTTGGCCTTTGACATCTCTAAGATACATTTGGCCTGAAGTTTCTTCCCAGAGTTATCCAATAACACTATATCCTTTTTGTTTCTCTGAGTTAATATCTTCTGAAGAAGCTTATAAATCATAATGACCTCTTCAAATAAGTTTATAGTGGTCTTTGCCGCCCTTTTTAAGTCATTCTTAGATAAATATTCTGCAAGCTCTATATACAGAGATGAGATTATTAGAAAATCAGTAAGAATATGAGAATAAGCTCTGCTCTGATTTCCAGAGAGAATCTGTTTTCTTTTCATAATCTTTCTGCAATAGTTCCCAAAACGGTAGATGTTATGGTTCATACTCAGAAGACTGTCTAATCTGATATCCTTATTCTCCTTTAGACCCTTATAGATTAACTCAGAAAGACTTGATATGTTAATGATTATTTTTTTGTTAATCTCAAAAAAATCTTTATCATCATAGACTGCATAATTCTTTATCTTGCAATGAGATTCATCCTGTTCAAGCAGCTCCCAGCCGAGAAATGTAATCACATATTTCTGAAGGTATTTGAGCGCTGTTGGCTCATCATAAGTAAGTTCTAACTCTTCTATATCAGAGTTATAAAGATTCCTTAAGACCTGCTGGACATAATATTCTTCTCCAGAATCTAAGTGAATCTTCTTGCTTTTAGGTATTCCTTGCGCATTAGAGTTTATTATCAGAGTGCTGGTCTCCTCTTTAATCTCAAGCTCATCACCTGCCTTGATGCCCCTCTCCACAGTCCACTTCCTGGGAAGAGTTATTGTAAGCGTATTATTCCCCTGTTTTATGACCTTACGTCTCATTACACACCCCAATACTGAGATATTATTGTCTTTTGTATATATAAATCTTTCTAAAATACTAGTATAATAGTATGGAATATATTCAATAGTCAAAAAGAATATATACCTGCCTGACTAAGGATATTTTAGTCATGAAACAGTTGCCGTGGAAAACACGGCAAACACTTAACTCTTTACGGTGGGAATATGGAATGCCAAACTGACCTAGCGGAAGCTGTGAGAAATTACAGCAGAATTGTAGTAGATAGAAAGAACAGCAGCAACAAAGATTACTCTCTTTTTGATGATCTGGGC
>JAHJCS010000013.1 GCA_018812465.1 Nanobdellota archaeon
ACCCTAAGTCTCTACCTCCTCTATAAAGCAGCACTCTTGAATCTTTTGCAAGAAATCTTCCGTCAACAAAAGGAGATGCCTGGAGAAACGTGACAAGAGCAGGATCCATCGCAACAGCCATATTATAGCTGTCTATAAGAGTCTGTTTTATCTTAGAGTTGAGCATTGGCTTTAGGAATCTTGTCTTCCTGTCAAAGACCCCTTTTGGAAGGGTGTAATGGGCATGGAATGCAACAGTCTTTCCAGCACGGGAGAACTTCTCCTTTCCAAGGATCTTCTGCTGTATAGTATACCATCTCTTTGCCCGCATCTTGGGCTTGAAAGTCCCTGGATAGACAGAAAGAGGATAGATGACAATATCATTCTTCTCTGCAACTTCATTTATTATTTTATAATTCTTTATAAGATCAAGGGCCACATTCTGGACATTCACTGAAGGAAAAGAAGCAAGCTCAACCATCTGCATTGAGCACTCTTTCTGGATGTACATATTTTTTTTTATCTTCTTGCATTCCTTGAGAATAATGTCTGCTTTGTTCACAATGAACCCTTTTGGATTCAGTGTCTGGACCTCTATCTCAAGGCCTGTCTTTGACCTCTTTAATGGCTGTGTGATTTCCTCTCACCTCAATATGTAAAATCAGCCCATCATTTATATATGTTTTGATGATATATTAACTCTCTTGTCATTTTTTGATCTATGCACTTTCTGTAATCAATGTATAATTTACTAATTCCTAGCTCCGCCTGACTCTGTTGAACTTCAGAAGTGGCGGAGTGAGGCTTCCTGTCCAATGATTGAGACTCAGAAAGGACAAGAAAACCTCACCTTTTCCATATCTAGAAGTTGTGCTGTATAGGAAAAGGCGAGGAAGATTTAGCACATTAGAACAGAATTTCAAGTGCAGAATAAATAATTTACCACATCTTTCCGAGAACATCAACTGTGTAAAGTATTATCGCATGGGCCTGGCCTTTTGATGGAATGAATGCCTCCTGCTTCTTGTGGACTGAGAATATCCTCACATTGTTTATCAGGTGTATCTGCTGGGTTATCGCAGGATCAAGGCTCACATTCTTCTCTTTTAGCTTTGCTATGAGATTTCCCAGGCCTATTCCAGGGCTCTTCTCAAGTATGTCCACTCCTGTTGCTTCATAGTATTTCCTGTGAAGGGCAGTCTCAAGCACCCGTCCGCAGAGTATTGTCGCACTGCGGTATATTCCTGCATCAAAGCATTTCTTTATCTCTTCAAGGTCAGCTTTTATGTCTGCGCTTATCTCATGAGGAAGCTTTGGCATCCTTATTGTAAGCAAGCTTGCCTGAGCTCTTGGGAATGATATCTTTGATGCTTTCTCTTCAATCTGGCTGAGCAGTTCCTTCACTCTCTTAGGCTCTTTCCTATTCTTTTCAATATCTTTCCATAAAAGCAGCAGATCAATCGCTGCATCCTGGCCTTTGCATTCAGAAGCTATTCTGTTTATCTCTTTTTTGAGGTCATTAAAGCAGCCTTCGAACGAGCTCAGGTAATATCCTTCTTTTCTTTCCTTGAAATTATAGAAGCTCTTTGCAGTGTCAGTCTTCTTTGAAATATCAATGCCTTTTTTCTCTATTTCCTGCAGAGAATCCTTAAGTCTGGTGATCTTTGTGTTGAGGTCTTGCATAGAATAATACATAAGAACAGATTATAAAAATATTGTGATTAAGCCTTATTCTCTACCTCTTTTTCTTGGAAAGGCTGTCAATCTTGTTCTCAATCCTTTTGAGCTGGGTGTCTGTTGTGTCTATAAGCTTCTTTAAGTGCCAGTACATATTCTTCATATACAATGAAAGGAAGATATACACAAGCACAATCACAACAGAGAGCACTATGAAGCTCACAAGGCTGTAGAAATATGAAGCATCATTCATAATAGCACCTCTTTGTATATTAAAACCTATATTATACCAAACATTTATAAATATTTTGCTTAGAACCCAAGACTCCTCACAATAACAATGGTCAGTGAGCATTAATCAAATGTTTTAGGTTCTCACAGGACATTGAGAGCAGGCCTTATAGTGCATTAATCAGGGGTTTTAGGCTTTTATAGCACCCACTGGACACTGGACACCTGGTTGTGAGGTATTTAAAGGAGGTGGACAAACTAGAAAGTATGAAAAATAAGATAATATCCAAGGATACACCCTTGGCT
>JAHJCS010000014.1 GCA_018812465.1 Nanobdellota archaeon
AGATAGCTGATGCTATAATCCATGGCAAGGCATTGAGAATAACTAACACCAATCATGTCATATTTAAGAGACCTGGTTTGCATAAACTTTAAATATTAAACCAATAAAAAACCTTTTTATGGCAAAAAAACAGGTCATCATAAGCTTGGTTGTGCTGTCACTCATGATTCTATTACCTATTTTTGTATCTGCCCAGGAAAAGACAGAGGTATACATATTTGAGAGGGCTGGCTGCATACACTGTGCTAACATTGATGTATTTCTGGATGGGTTATCCTCAGAGTATGATTTTGAGATAAAGTCTTATGACATAACTGACCCTAAGAATGCTGAGTACCTTCAGAAGTTGGCTATATCTTATGGTATTGAGGTCCAGGGTGTGCCTACTGTGTTCATCGGAGACCAGGTCTTTGTTGGGGACGCTTCTTCCACTAAAGAAGCAATAAAAGAAAGGATTACATCCTGTTCAGGATCTGTGTGTCCAATAAAAGATGTGGATGGCAAGCTGTCTCAAAGCCTTACTCTTCCTGCAGTTATAGCTGCTGCTGCTGTTGATGCCATAAATCCATGCGCTTTTGCTGTCCTAATCATACTTCTCACAACAATACTCGCTGCAAAGATAAGAAAGAGAGTGCTTTATGCAGGCCTTGCTTTCTCTTTATCAATCTATATCGCATACTTCCTCATGGGTGTTGGACTATTCTCAGCAATACAGGTCACTGGCTTGACCCACACATTCTACTTCATTGTCGCAATCCTTGCCATAATAATCGGTCTGTTCAATCTTAAAGACTATCTTTGGTATGGCCGATGGTTCATAATGGAGGTTCCAAGAGCATGGAGACCTAGGATGAAGCTGCTCCTCAAGGGAGTGACATCTGTTCCAGGAGCATTCTTTGTGGGGTTCCTTGTGAGCCTATTCCTTCTGCCATGCACATCAGGACCTTATATTGTGATACTTGGACTGCTCTCAAAGACTGCAACAAGGCACACAGCCATGCTGCTGCTTTTATTATACAACTTCATATTCATACTTCCTATGATCCTAATAACATTTGCAATATACTTTGGTTTTACAACCACAAAACAGGCAGAAGAGTGGAGGCAGAGGAAGCTCAAGATACTCCATCTTATTGCAGGAATAATCATACTCCTGCTGGGTGTATTCATGTTGATATCCCTATATACTGGGCTTTTCTGAATGCAGAATAACAAAATCAATATAACACAGATATAAAAAAGGTGAATCTTATGGCAAAGAAAAAAAGCAAGACCCAGAGATCAAAGAGAAAAGAGGCAGTCAAAGAGAAGGCTAAAGAGAAGACAGAAGTCTCTCAGTGTGATTCTCAATGCTGTTCATTAAAGTGCCAGATCATTTTGGCAATATCCATTATACTTATCATAGCTTTATGTTTTGCTGTCTATTATCTGTTCTTTGTGCCAAGGGATCCTCTAACAGTCACTCTGAAGAAGATAGACAAGATTGATTCAAAGTATGGGATATCTCTGCATGATTATGATGAAGGTGTGGCTTACTTAAGATATCATCCAAGATTCCCTAATCCTATCAATCCAGATGATTTTGATCCAATAATAGAAGAGTTTGTCGCTCTTATCAATGGAACTGAGCCAGGAACACCTGAAAGGCTTATAATAGAATCAAGAATAGATCTTCTGCAGTCAGAGAAGCTATACAAGCTTGCGATAAGCACAAAGAAAGGATTGACTGATGACGGTTTCAAGTGCAGCGATGCTATATACATTCAGGCTGCAGCAATAAACTTTGAGTCAAGCATTGCTTATGGAAGGTCTGCTGTAGAAAAACTAGATTATATCCTGGAGAATCATTATGAAACAGCAGACCAGAATCTTAATACTAGGAGCTTCTGGATAAAGACAGTCAATGAGACTTATGATGAACTGGATAAATATGCTCTCTACAACAAGCAGAGGATAGAGTCTTTCTGTAATGTGACAATAACCTCTTAGACAATACTGGTTTATTCTTATTATTTTTAGATATCTCTTATTCGCAGAATCCAGATCTCTATCTCTTGATCATCAATAATTCAATAAATAAAAGATTCAGAATCAAGCAGACTTCTTCTCTGCTTTCTTATCAGCACCAGGGGCTCCTTCTTTAGCAGCACCCTCTGCTCCAGCTGCACCGACATCTGCTGGCAG
>JAHJCS010000144.1 GCA_018812465.1 Nanobdellota archaeon
AAAATAAGAAAATAATTGCAGTTATCATCCTGAAACCACCGAAAATTTTATATATAGAGCTTAATAAGTGTAGATAAACGTTATTTAATAAGTAAACGAGGTGAAATAATGAAAAAAGGAGATCTTTCTTTAAATCTTATAATAATAGCAGCGATACTGATGATAATCTTTATTGTGCTAATTTTGATATTCACAGGAAGGATGAGTATCTTCAAAGGATCAATTGAGGACTGCTTGTCAGTCAGGGGAGAATGCGTCCAGAACCCAGCTACAGAATGCACTGGGGATTATAAAGTGATTAACACGAAATATTCATGCGACAATGATAGAGACAACAAGCCAAATGAAGGCGAAAAAGTGGATGGAGTCTGCTGTGTATCAATAGCTTGATTTTTTTATATTAAAATGGTTTTCCCCAACAGAAAAGCCCAGGAGAAATGGAATATAAGCATAGTCGTGGCTTTTCTGGTTATTCTTTTTGGAGCAATAGTCTTATTGCTGTTCACAGGCTGGGGTCAGAACAAGATAAAGAATTCTATAGGGTGCGAGGGATGGTTCGCTGAACAGGGTCTTTATGAGACTTCTTGCAGCGCAACAAAAACATGTCCTTCAGGCACTAAAGAAGATAAAGGAATCCTTTCAGGAGGCTGTGGTGACGGAGTGTGCTGCAGAGGAAAGAAAGGTGATGAGAACAAAGGTATTGTTGTGGCGATTGATGAGGATGGCGATGTAGCAAAACAAGGCCAAGCACAATATGATATTCCTGCAGGCTCAGCTAAATTCTATTTCTGGGGCACAGGAGAGGTGGATAAATGCACAGCAAGGCTTCTTGAAGGCACAGATGAGGTAGCTACACAGTCTGTCAATGAGAACTGCGCAGCAGCAAATAAAGGTTCTATAACCTATGATTTCAAGACAGGAAAGAACTACAAGCTTGAGCTGAAAGGTTTTGCTAGCAGCTCAGCAAAGGTAGATGAAAAGACTATCACAATAAAAATTGGAGCTGCAGCAGGCGGAGATGGCACAGGAACAGGAGATGAAGGGCAGACTGGTGGAGATGGGGAAAATACTGCACAGCCAAAGCTGATTGCAAGACTATCTGATAAGGAAGATGATTTGATGCCAGGCACACAATATTTCACAAAGGCCAATGTGGTTCAGTTAAGTGTTGAATGCGAGCAGTGTGAGATTAAACTTAATGATAAAATTGTTAAAGTTAATGAAGAAGAACTTAGTATGGGAGCTCATTCTATTGCATCAACGCTCCAGAATTTAGATTCAGGATTTAATACAATTGAATTAAGATATACCTCAGGAGAGAATGAATGGATAGAGAATTATTATATAAATTCAGATACCTCAGAAGATACAGAAAGTTACATTGTTTTCAATGTTGCTACATGTGAACAAAGCAATAATCCTTCTTCATGCAGTTATCTGCAACCAGATATGACAGAAGGATTGACAAATCCTGAAAGTTCTTTTATCACAGATCAATATATAAGAATAGAATATTTATGTTTAGGGAAATATAAAAACTGTAAGGTAATAACTCATAGCTGGTTTACTAATACAAATCTTGAATATGTAACAGGTGGAAGTCAAGTGGATCCAGCAGTTGAATATGAAGTCTATAAGATATCAGATAGTGTTGATTTTGATGACAAGATTGTGGTAAAGTTATTCTATGATGATTCAGGGCAGAAAGAGTACTCTGAGGTATACACCATAGAATACATAAAAGTGTGAGGTCAAAAATGAAATCAAAAAAAGGCGTTGAGATGACATTGAACACAATCATAATAGCAGCCATTGCCCTTATAGCAATGATAATCCTGATACTTTTCTTGACAGGCAACATGGGAAGGGCAAGGCAGAACATAAACAAGACATCAGTCACTTATGGCGATAATTGTGAAATACCTGGCTCAGGAAGGGATTGCAAAACCCCTGAAGAATGCAGAAATGTAGGGGGAGTGAATTATGGAACTAATTTTCCAGATTGCAAAGGAATGGTATGCTGCTCGGACTGAAAATGAACAAAAAAGGAGACCTTGACAAATTCACATTGGGAATAGTGATAGTCTTTATAGTGATAGCTCTTGCTGCTGGAGGCCTTATCCTGATAACTTATGGAGGCCAGACAAAGTTCGGCCAGTCATTGAAAGAATGCAAGGGCTTATGCTCCAACCAGATTATTGCGCAGAAAGAAGGCGGTGTGATCAAAGGATATGAAGCCTGGGCAACCTGCGAGGAAGTCAATAGAAGACTTGAAAATCTATCTGACCAGAGCGGAAAGTACATGAAAGATCCTCTTGGAGAATGCGAAGGCCAGGCACAATGCTGTGTAGGGCTCAATATAGATATAGCAGGCCCTTCTGTGATATGATTCTTCTAAAGGCATAGAAAATGAATAAGAAAGCCCAGACAGAATCAGGAGATGAGGATTCACCAAACTGGCTGATAATAATCCTTATAGCATTGACACTTGCAGTAATACTTTTTTATGCATTGTACAGGGCCAAACAGATACTGCAATGAGGCCATTAAGAAAAGTGATATCATGATCAGATCAAGAAAAGCTCAGATGGGATTCTTAGGACAGCTTATAATAGCATTGGCCAGCTTTGCGGTTATTGTGTCATTATTTGTTATGTGCCAGAAGCAGGCTGAGAGAGTGTATGATTTGAGAGCCTGCCATGATACTCTTCTCACAGAGGATGTTGTTTTCAAGAAGGTTGGAGAGTATATTCCAGGCGGAGAGACAAAGAAGCCATGGCCATCAAGCTGCCAGACAATAGGGCCGATAGTGATTGAGGACAAGGATCCAGAGACAGTAATGAGGAAGATAGCAGACAAGATGGTGCATTGCTGGTGGTCTTTGGGAAGGTCTGGAGATGAGGGATTTGATCCTTTTGCTAAGAACTGGTTTGACTGGTTAAAACCAGAGACAGCATGTTTCTCTTGTTATAGTATCAAAGTTGAGAATGTGGATATAGATATGGTTGATTTCAATCTATGGTTAGTAGCAAACCATTTGGATAATGATGAAAGCAAGCCAACATACTGGAATTATTTTATGGGAACTATGACCGAAGGGGGTGTAACTTTAGAGAAAACACATGAGCTGCCTCCTATAACAGGTGACATAAAAAAAGGGAATTATTATTCATTATCTTATATGGACTACAGGGCAACAATATATGACAAAGCAGCAACAAAAACCAGAGATGAAAAACCAGAGTTTTGCAGAGATTCAAAGGTGTCTGATTTGCTTGCAAGATCAGTTCTGCCAATGATGTTTGGCGATATATATGAAGGACTATGCGGACCAGCTATGATTCAGAAGACACAGACAGAAGAAGAGAGAACTACCACAGAAGATGGCATATTCCTTATGGAATGGAATTTTGCACAGGAAGAGGGATGTCAAGTAAAATGAAGAAAGTGATTCAAAACAAAAAAGCAGACATGAAGTTTCTTGTAGGGATAATAATAATCATGCTATTTGTGATAGCAGTGTTTGTTATGATCTATTATCTCCAGAACAGAGGATCAAACATGATAACAGCCCTTTTCTCAGGGTGCTCACCATCATACGGATAGAAAATGGACAAGAAAGGACAATATGAATGGCTCATAAAGATGCTGATAATTATAATAGGCGGAGCCATAATAATACTCTTTTTATTCTACAACTCGCTGCCAGCAGCAGTGAAGGTCATGGAAAGGCTTGGAATAATAGACTCAGCAGAATTATTAGAGAATCAGGATCCTCCAGAGACAGTCCAGAAGGTTGAGGCAACAAGTGAGGAAGGAATCAAAGCTGTTGCTGCTTTCAGGGCAGTGAGGGATGCTATAAAAGATTGCAGGGCAAAGACCGGAGAGAAGTGCCTGTGCCCAATGAATGTTCCTGAGTTTGAAGAAGGGTATCCAATAGCATTGATGTCTTCAGTGGACAGGTCATACTTCATAATGTATGTCTTCAAATCTGCATATGATAATGCAAATATACCCACCACAGCAATACTGGATAATTACAAGTTTGAGGGTATGGAATTATGCTCAGCAGGAAGAGTGGATAATGTTGATAATGCAGCGCAGTTAGAGATATTGGAAGATATCAGGTTTCATCTTTACAGGGATGATAATAAGGAATTATGGTTCACTTATATTCCGCAGAAAGCTTTCCATGAAGATACTTATCCGGTTGTTGGCCTGCCAGCTGATATTGCTGATCCAGCCAGGAAAAATACCAATTTCCAGCTTTTGAAATATGATAAAGACCATGTCTGCCTGATTGTAGGAAGGGATGATAATGATCCTTATGCCTGGACAGCAGAAGAGGATGCTGATGATTATGCAGCAGAGATGGTAAAGATATTAAGTCCGTGCAGTTGAGGTGAAAATATGATAATGAACAAGAAAGGGATTGAGAAACTCACAGTTGAACTTCTTATAGTCATAGGAGTCATAGCAATGGCTGGTTTCCTTTATATCCTGGTCTTCAAAGGAGGCATAGAGAGAGGAGGAAAAGGTGTGATGACCCAGATAAATGTACTTGGTGATGCTGATGGAGACAATGTGATAAACAGGGATGATACCTGCTGCGCAGCAGCCTGCTCTGCCAGGCCAAGCCAGGTTGATTCTGATGCAAGAAGCCCTTTCTTTGGATGCACAGCAGTGCAGGGAGCCACTAACTGCACAAGCTCTGTATGCTTCCTGGATTATGACAAAGACAATGTGAACAATGATCTGGACAAATGCTGTGCTCCTCAGTGCAAGCCAAAGACAGGAGAGATGGTGAATCTTGAATGCCCTGGCTCAAAATGCGGCTGCACTTCAAAGCAGAAGCCAACTGGATGCGATGAGCCTCCTGAAGTAGCATGCGGAACAGAATGATTATTGATAACGCCGAGGAAGAAATATGATCAAGCACAAGAAAGCAGCTATTATGGTAACAGTCATAATAGGTCTTGTACTTGTGATAATGACATTCTTTCCTGTGGGCAAGGCTGTCGCAAAAGGCCTTGGAATAGCATTTGCTGATGATTCAGAGAAATCATTTAATGATATAATAAGTTCTATAAGAGAGATAAAGCCTAATGAACAGAATTCAATATTCGCAAAAATGAATGACAACTCAGCGATTATTGGATTCACATCAGACAGCAACCAGATAAGCGTGATAAGGACAGGTTTTGATTTCAGCTTTGACAAACCACCTCAATGTGAAGGAAGAGCATGCATATGCCTGTGCAAGATAATGGAACATGATACAGTGATGGGCTCTACTGCATATTTCTGCAAAGAACCTAAAATGGGTGAGCCTGACAAGTATATGGTATGCGAAAATAACCTTGGAGTTGAGATTCTTGGATTCATAACTAAAGACAAGTTCAGCGGTGATGCAAATCTTGCAAACTATGGAGTGCAGGGCGGTTTCATAATAGCAAGAGCATCTTCAACGTGGGGTCTTGTTGAGAGCGGTGTGTTCAATATACCCAAGAATCCGATAATTGTCGTGCAGAAGAGCGGTGTTCAAGTCAATGGACTTAATTTTGTTGCTGTCTGCCTGAATCAGGATGGGTGCATGGAGAGCGGAGAAGTAGAAGACCAGGTAAATAGAATGATGGCCAAGACAATGTACCTTGATGCAGAAAAAGCATATAAAGAGAACACCGAGCAAAGCAGACAGAAAGCAAGGGATCTATTCAGCCAGCTTATGGCAAACCAGGTGTATATGAACCAGCTTGCGCTGATAACAACAGGAGGCGCTGGCCAGATATATCATCTCATGCATGATTATACTTATATGTTTGCAGCATATAATGAAATGCGTGATAATAAATATGATAAAGCCATAGAATATGCAGAACTTGCTGAAGACAAGGTTATTGATGAAGACACCAGAACTCAAGCTAAAAAGGATATAGAAAGATTCAAAGAACTAAAAAAAGAGTATGAACAGCAGAATACTGCGAGTCCTCCTCTTGTAAGCTAGCCCATTCTTACCTTAATAAACTTTATAAATAAATCTCATATAATTGCATATATGGGGAGTAAAAAGAGGGGTTTTATAATATATTCCATCCTAAAGGTGGCAATAGGTGTAGGATTCGCACTTCTTCTGTTATGGTATGCTGTTGAGAAAGGCAAAGGCCTGGACTTTGAGAGGGTCTACCTGTCAAAAGACATTGCATTGACAATAAACGGGATTTATGGCATGCCTGCTGATGTCCTGCTTGATTATGAGAACGGATATATGGAGCAGTTTGAGAGGAAATATGATATTGCAGCAGGTAACAGCATTGTGGAGGTTAGCGTGCATGATGCAAGCCATCTGAGCGCAACATACCCTTATGGGGAGGTCCTGACAAGAAGGGTTGATTCATTCTTAGAAGAACCTAATTATCTTGCATTTGTGCTTAGAAGTGGTAAGATAACAATGACAAAGTCAAGGGAGGCTATAGCGCAGATGGGCTGTCCTTCATTATACACTGGAGCTGAGATAAATCAGGTCACACTGCTTTTTGAACCAGGAGAGACTCAGGGAGAAGGAAACAAAGAAGGTGATCTGGAAGAGTATATCATAACAAAACAGATAGCTGATGTGATAAGGATACTCTGCACTGCACAAGGATTGAACTGCAGGATAGTCCAGCAGCAGGACATTGATGCTAAACTTACTGAGATACAATCCACCCAGAAAGACCTTCTTGTGAGCATCCATATTGGCTCAACAGATGCAAGCAGGAATCCAGCTGCGATAAGATATATTACAGGAGACCAAAGATCAGAGAAGCTCGCATGCCTTCTCTCAAACCTTCTTATTGAGGATTTCAAGCCAGTAGAGATAAAAAAAGTGGAGCCTACTACCTCAGACAAGAAGCTTCAGGTGCTCAAAGGAGTAAGTCCAGCAGTCAGCATTGAGCTCAGCAATCTCAAGAAGACCAGCTACATAACAGACCCTGACAAGATAGCTATGATGGCATCATCAATACTCAACAGCATAAAAGCATATTATGGCCCAGGATTAGAAGAACCAGAACCTTCAGCACCAGATGTGCTGCCAGGCTCTAATGCACAACCATAGTCTAAAAAGAGAAACAATTGACAAAAGAGGAAAATATGGGTAAACTGTTCAAATCAAAGACAGGCCAGGAAGGAAAAGGCATCACAATGACTGATGAATGGGTACTTGTTGTGATACTATCATTTGTCATTCCGATAACAGCAATGATCTTTGCTGTGTTCGTGACAGGATTTCAGATAAAATCAAACACATACATGGCAGATGTCGAGGACACAATAATACAGACCAGATTCTTCAATAATCCTGACTGCTTTGCATACCAGGACCCTGACACCGGAAGGGTATATCCAGGAATAATAGACATCAGGAAATTCAACCAGGCAATAATGGACTCGTGCTACAGTGTGCCAAAGAATTATCTGTCAGGATACTTCAGGCTTGAGCTCAAGGATATTGACAGAAACCAGGAATATACTCCTGTTGAATCAGCTAATTTCGGAGAAAACTATATCAGGCAAGGCTCAGAAAAAGAGCCTTTTCTTGTGCTGATAAAAGATGGTGACACACTGCAGTCAGGCATAATTTATGTTCAGTCAAGCAATAAATAACATTAAAATGAAATCGAGACTTGGAAAAAAAGGTGGAGGATGGATGCCTCCTGTCAAGGAATCCATTGTCATAATAGTCGCTGTCATAATAATCTCTATCTTCTTCTCATTCATGATATTCGGAGGCTCTGCTGCTGACAAGAGTGATATAGATGAAAAAGGCAAGGACATAAAACAGTATGAGATCCTTATGAATCTCTTGAGATCACCAATAAGGGTGTCAAAACCTCTCATAATCAATGAAGGATTCGGGAAAGAGACAGATTTTGCTGAGCTGATAACAATCCATGACATTGAAGAGAATGATGACCTCAAGGATGAATATGAGGATGTTCTAGAGGCAAAAGCAGAATATGTCCTTAACCCAGTGTATGGTAGCGGAAACTGGGAAGTCAAGATAATCAATGCCAAGAAACAGGAGTATAGTATAGGAAACGCTGGCGGAACAACAAGAAGCATTGAGACAAAGATTCCAAGCTATAGCAGAGAACTGCTTACAGTTGCCCTGATAATTGAAGAATGAAAAGAGGATAAAAAGGATGAGATCAAAAAAATCCCAGATCATTGACTTTCTGATAATCGGAGGA
>JAHJCS010000145.1 GCA_018812465.1 Nanobdellota archaeon
CATTATGTGCTGGTTGATTGTCACAAGCCCCACAAGCTGCGCAATAAGGAATAAAGCAACAAGGAGAAGGGTTGCTCTTAATGAATGTTTCATGGAAACAAAGAAAGGCTGTGCTTATATAAATATATTGAAAACATTTATAAAACCATCAAACAAGCACATGCTTATGGCTATAGAAATCTGCACTGTGGGCGGATATGATGAGGTCGGCAAGAACTGTACTGCCATAAAAGTAGATGATGAAGTCATCATCCTTGATATGGGCCTGCATCTTGATAAATACATAGCATACACTGAAGATGAGGATGTCTATGATTTCAGCCCAAAGAAACTTATGGAGATAGGGGCAGTCCCAAACCTTGATTTTATCAGCAGCTGGATTGGTTCTACAAAAGCGATTCTTTCAACACACGCGCATTTGGATCATATCGGAGCAATACCCTTCCTTTCAAACAGGTTCAATGCGCCTATTGTCACAACACCTTATGCTAAAGCAGTTCTCGAAGCAATACTCGCTGATGAAAAAATAGACCTTAAAAATGAGATAAAGGCAGTGAATCCTAATTCTGTCTACAATGTATCAAAGAATATAACAGCTGAGTTCATCAATATGACTCATTCTACACCCCAGACAGCAATGATAGCTATCCATACAAAGTACGGCACAATAGTCTATGCTAATGATTTCAAGTTCGACAACCAGCCTGTCCTGGGAAAGAAACCTAATTTCAAGAGGCTAAGAGAGATAGGCAAAAAAGGTGTTCTCTGCCTTATACTTGACTCAATCTATGCAGGATCAGCAAAAAAGACACCATCAGAATCTGTTGCAAAAGAGATGCTTAAGGATGTCATGCTTGGCACTAACTCAAGAGGAAAAGCAGTAGTTGTCACAACATTCTCCTCTCATCTGGCAAGGCTGAAATCAATAATAGAATTCGGCAGGAAGATGAACAGGAAGATAATATTCCTTGGAAGATCGCTCAACAAGTATGTAAAAGCAGGAGAGAAAGTAAAGATAGTGGATTTCTCAAAAAAAGCTGAGATAATAGGTTTCAGGGATAAGATCAACAAGAAGCTGAATAGTATAGCAGACAAGAAAGACAAGTACATCATAGTATGTACAGGCCATCAGGGAGAGCCAAAAGCAGTGCTGTCCAGGATAATCAATAATGAATTCAAGTTCAAGCTGGGATCAGGAGACCAGGTGATATTCTCATGCACAGTCATCCCTAATGAAATAAATCAGGCCAATAGGGAATTGATGGAAAGCAAGCTCAGAGAAAGAGGAGTCAGGATATTCAGAGATATACATGTCTCAGGCCACTGTGCTAGAGAGGACCAGAGGGACCTTATTGAGATGCTCAGGCCAAAAAATATAATACCAGCCCATGTGGATACAGAAAAAGCAGTAGCAATGGCTGAGCTTGCCAAAGAGCTTGGATACAGCCTTGGAAAGAGTGTCTTTATAATGGAAAACGGCGGAATATTACGCTTCTAGAGTTACAAAATCTTTAAATACCAGTGACCAATACTAAGTTCAGGGTGGAACATGAAATTAAGTTTAGCAGAACCTAAATATCTTAAGGACAGTATCTCAATAATATCCGAGCTTGTCAATGAGGCAAGGTTCAGGATAAACAGCGATGCTATTGAGCTGATAGCAATGGACCCTGCCAATGTCGCAATGGTCATATTCAAGCTTTTATCAAGTTCTTTTGTAGAATATGATGTCAAAGAACCTGTTGATGTCGCAATAAACCTAAGCAATCTAAAGCAGATACTAAGGAGAGCATCTCCTACTGACACAGTGACCCTGGAGCTTGAAGAGAGCAAGCTAAAAGTGGTATTCAATGGAGCCACAACAAGGACATTTTATCTTCCAATAATCGATGTAGAGGATAAAGAGCAGAAAGTTCCTGAACTGAACTTTGGAGTGAGCATCCAGACAGGTTCAGAAGTCCTGATACAGGCAATAGATGATGTTGATATAATAGGAGAGAGTGTGGCATTCATATCAGAGCCTTCAAAGCTCACAATACAGGCAGAGGGTGATCTGAGCAAAGCCAGCATTGAGATAACAGAGAATGAGAACACAAAATTCTCAATGCACACAAAAGAGAAGATGAAGTCAAAATACTCAATCGAATACCTTAAGAAGATGGTTATGGCAGGCAAACTTGCGCCTAATGTGGTTATCCATTTCAACAAGGACTATCCGTTGAAGCTTGACTACAAGATAATAGACAAGCTGAACATAAGTTTTATACTTGCTCCAAGAGTAGAGAGCGAGTGAACTTTCTAAAATGAAGTTAAGGATAAAAAAGAGGACTCTGAAGTATGCAGGCCTAGTGATTGGTGTGCTGGCCATCTGTTATATTGCTTACGCAGTTCTGGATCTTAAAGAAATCAAAGGTGATAATATGGAGATAGTTGTTATTGAGACAAGCAAAGGAAATATTGAAGTACAGATTGACCAAAAAAGTGCTCCTATAACTGCAGAGAACTTTCTTGTATATGTCAAAGAAAACCATTATGATAGCACAATATTCCACAGAGTGATTCCAGGATTCATGATCCAGGGAGGAGGGTTTGCTCCAGATGGCAAAGAGAAGCAGACCCATGATCCTATAAAGCTTGAATCTCAGAATGGCCTTAAGAACTTGAGAGGCACAATAGCTATGGCAAGGACAATGGTGGCAGACAGTGCCACAGACCAGTTCTTCATCAATCTTGCTGACAATGCATTCCTTGATTATGCTCCAGGCAATCCAGGCTATGCTGTATTCGGCAAGGTAGTTAAAGGCATGGAAGTTGTGGATGAGATAGCAAAAGCCAAAACAGGATCAAAAGGCCCTAATGAGAACTGGCCTGTTGAGGATATAATGATAACAAAAGTGCATATTAAGGAATAATAACCATACCAATATATTTATATACTTCTGTGACATGGTATATGTATGCATTGCGCTGAACATGGAAAGGAAATTGTAGGGTCTTGTCAATGGTGCGGTAAACAGATGTGCAAGCTGGATATAGGCAAGGCAATGGGAAAGAAGATATTCTGCAAGCAGTGTTCAGGCAACCTTGGTTCTTACATAGAAAGGAGACAGCTTGACCAGATAAGGGAAGAAAAGGAAAAAGAGCAGAAAAAAA
>JAHJCS010000146.1 GCA_018812465.1 Nanobdellota archaeon
TGACCTGGATATCGACGGAAGAAAGAAGATGGAGCTGGTGTCTGATTGCGGAGAGGCAGAGTTCAGGATGTCAGAAGGAAGTGATGAGTACATCCAGTTAGAAGCATTGCTCAGCAGATTCGTGCTTGCAGGTTCTGAGAAGTGATATTTATGACACAAAAAAATAATTATATTATTGGAGGTTCTATAGGTGCATTTATTGGCATAATATGCGCAATATTTATGGTATTCTTCGGGCTTGGAGGCAAAATCTTGTATTATCTCTCGCTTGCATTTATTTTGAGTCCTTTCATAAACTCTTCAGAAGGTGGGCCTTGGGCTTTTGGAATTTTTTATATCATAATTGTTTTCACTGTTTATGGTTTGATAGCTGTGTTCTTCATAAATAAAATAATTAAATAAAAAAAGAAATCAATCCTTGTTCTTTATCCTGACGCTCTGTTCTATAAGATACTTATAGTCATAATTTATTGTAAGGTCAAGCTGCTTTGTGTACATTGTGCCTTCTTCCATTGGATTCAGAAGCTTGCACCTGACTGTGGCTTTTCCGTCAACAAGCCTGCCGCCGTTCTCTTCTCCACCAAGCCTGCATTCCCACATCCCAGGATCTGATGTTTCATCAAGGGAGAATGATATCTGATCATACCTGTTGTCAAACTCCATTCCGGGTTTTGTGACATCTCCTCCGCCGACATTAGCAACATCAAATTCAACAGCTATCAGATTTGCTCCGGATCTTGCCTCTCTTGCAGCAGTGACCTGCACTGGAGCTCCTGAAGAGTATACGGTCCTTGTGCCTTCCAATGTGCACACTGAAGTGTCCCTAGCATCTGTATTGAAGCATACCCTGGGTATAGAAGCATGTGTCTGGTATGGATAAACTATTGAAGCAAACACAGTTGCATCATAGTATGAGCCTGAAAGAGCTATTGCATAGCTTGCATCACCAAAATCAACAGTCTCTTCTCCTCCTTCTGGAGCATACTCTGACACCCTCTCAAGAAGCTTGTCATTTGTTGACTCAAACAAGATGCCATCATAATCATTAGGGGATATCCCTTTGAGTGTGACCTCAACAGCTCCTGCCTCAATGTCCTGCTCTCCTTTGTTCTTGAGTGTTATCTCAAGAGGGAAAGTCTCATCAGAGAATATTGTCGCAATGCCTTCTTCTTGGACACCAAACTCCTCAAATGTTGCAAGAAGCCCCTGGCTTCCGCCAATATAAGGAGAAGTTGTTCCTGTGTTGTCCTGTCCTCCTTCACAGCCTGCAATGATTATCACTGCTGCCATGACCAAAACCATGAATACTTTTTTCATTTTATTTTACCTCCTTATCCTCCAGGAATATCATATATGCTTGTTGAGCCCTGGATTGATGTTCTGTAACCATAATATAATTCTATATTAAGCACTGTCAGGAATGCTTCATCAGCAATTCTGCCAGAATAAGTACATACAGAAATGCCGTTTCCATTGATTAAAGGAATTGTTGCAGGCTCGCAGGTTAGGAAGTTATTGCTGAATTTAGCTATGATAGAAACCTTGTCTATGTCAGACCTTTTCAGCCTGGTGTTGCACTGGGTTATTGGAGCCACATTGTCTATCACAGTGCCCCCTCCCACATTTGACACATGCACTTTGAACTGAACCCTGTCTTTTGAACTTACTTCCTCAACACTTGTCACTGCAACAGGCGCACCCTGGGTACCGAAAGCAACATCATGCACAGTGCATATCTTCTCTTTAGGCGCTATTCCCCATGGATCAGGGTCAATGCACACATCCTTATAAGCCTCTGTCTTGTACTTGTAGCATGCTGTGACAAGGAATTTTGGAGAATACACATCAACCCCAGGAGGTAAGCTAACTGCATTTACGTAGAACTCATGAGTGTTTGAAAGGTCGCCAAGGGGATTGAACTCGCTCTTTCCCTCTGCTGTCAAAGAAGTGTAATAGGAAGGAGAGAAAAATGTGTAAGCAGGGTCATAACCGCTTATGTAAAGCTGGCCTCCCTGAATCTTGTAAGCACCCTTATTAGAGTATTCCACAACCACGCTAAGATAATCACCTTTATACAAAGAAGGAGGAGGGGATCCTGGCAGAAACCTCAGCACAAGACCCTGGCTTCCAGTATGATAATCTATAGTCCTTGCTTCACCGCTCTTTGGATTTCCAAACCCGCCTGAACAGGATGATAGAAAGAATAAAGATATGATTACAACAAGCATTAAAAACAGATTAACTCCTCTTTTGCAATGCTTCATTTTGTCACTTTCTAATATTGAATTCTATATAAATGTTTTTATTGAAAATGGTTTGCGCCATTTATGTTGCAATTAAGACCTGATATAAGATAACAGGTAAATTTTTATTAATCAGCTAGTATATTCTTCATCAGTACCTGCTTTGAGATTGTATGGCTGTATCCATAACTAAGTTTAACATAAAGTGGAGTGGTGTAAGTGATTATATCAGATGAACTAAGGGCTCCTGGCCTGAGCTGGCATCTGGTCTTTCCCTCTTCATTCTTAAGCTTTATCTTGTCAGGTGTGCACTCTATCTGACCGCCTCGGGTGCTGAATCTGGAAAACCTGACCTCATCCACATCTATCACATTGATATCATCATAAGTTAAAGGCAGAGAAGAGCATGCATCACTTATCTTGCTGCTTTCCAATACCTGGCCGCCGCCAGAATTCTTCACATGGATAATGAACTGAGGGATAACATAACCCTGACCAGGCAGCATCTTGACCTCAACCAGGGTCACTTCGACAGGAGCTCCCTGACCACCTGACACTGAGATGTCATTAGCCTGGCAGGTCTTCTCTGTCGGATTTACATTATAGATATCTGTATCAATGCACACATCCCTAGACATCTCTGTGATATAATCATAGCATGCTGTCACCACAAGATTTGCTGTATGCTGCACCCTCTGATCCCCTATGGAAAGAGGGGTTATGTCAACAGTGTAGAGCTCTTTTTGGCCATAAGGATTTATATCAGACTTGCCATCAAGAGAGAATGCTATTCTTTCCCCAGAAGCCCCAATAGGAGTAATATCATACTGGGATCCCCATCCCATTATCTTCATAAAATTCTGCTCAACAGCAAGAACAAGGTATCCACCTTCAATATCTTTTGACCCCTGGTTCTGTATCTCCACTCCAACCTGGAATGGCATGACCTCATTTGCTTCTGGCGCATAAATCTCATCTGGAGGCAGACCTTTGAGGAAACCAAGAGTTAAAGCCTTTGTTCCTGTGAATATGCTGACATACTTGTTTGGACTGCCCCATGGAGTGCAGGATGCAAGCAGCAGCGCTGCAAACAATATTGTTATGATTATCTTAGTGTTCTTCATTTTAAGACCCGAATTTATGCTCCTCTATTGTCACAGGTATTGACTCCCTGAGCTCATAGGTATAATCTGTGGAGACCTTAAAAAAATGTGTGGCAAATGGAGTTGCTCCTAAAGCAGCATCTGGATTGTCAATGTTCAGCTTGCAGTTGAATGTCTGGAAATATTGTATGTTATTTATAGTTTCTGAACCTCTTCTTCCTTCTTCTGTGGATTTCTGAAGCCGATATACCTTGCTGTACTTGCCATCTTCGCATTCATCGCCTGAACACTGCTCTGGCTTGAAATTATAATCACAGAAAGCTATTGACATAGAAGGAGGTATCTTGATGTACAGGTCATTGATGTTCTTTATCTCGCCCTGCCATCTGTTCTGTAGCGTGATCCCAATCCTTAGCTCACTCTTCTCTGTCCTGCTAAGACCAGTCAATGGCTGGGTGACTTTTATGTTAACCTGCACAGGACCATTTGTGGATATTGAATAAGGATTTGCGTCAGTTATACCATATTCAGAGAATGGGTCCTTGTTCTGCCTCCTTATGGCCCTCAATCTTTCCTGATCTATGAAATATGATTTAAGATAAGAATGTGTGTCAAAATTGAACTTTGAAGAGAAGAACACAGTCCACACTCCGGCTTTCAAAGCTCCTGGAGCAAACTCACAGTTGATGTCTTTCTCATCCATTACTGCCACAGTCATCTCATGGGTGTTTGCAGGACCACTAGGATCTGCGTCGCCTCTTATCACAAGAGTCTTTAGGATATCCCAATCAATGCTCATATCAACATCCACACCAGCATCTACTCCGCCAACAGAGACATCAGCACTGGCTCCTCTTGCAGAAACATCTCCTGCAGGCCTGTTAAGGATGTTCTCAGGAGAGAAATCACCATAATAATCCACTCCAGCCTCCTCAAAGATATTAGGATCAAAGTCCTCATGAGTAGCATAGCAAGACGTGGATATGTGTATGGGGCTGTCAGGATTGAGTGTCCTTGCCCTCACAACACCCCATAATGTGACATACTCATCTATATATGATCTCTCGCTGGCTGTCTGAAGGTCAACAAGATATACACCTATTGGTTCGTCTGCATTTTCATCAACCATTCCAGTGTAGAAATCTCCTGTCGCGTACTGTATCTGACGGTTAACCCCACCCATCACTGTCTGAGGCAAAGTCTTTAAGCCAGCTCCAAGCAGCAGACCATTCTGTTTTATCAAGCCAAAAACATATCTTATTGCATTAAGGACACTAAGATTTGATTCTCCAAGATTAAGGTCTGAAGCAACAGCAGAATATATTGTGGGTAATGCTATTGCAGCCCAGAATATCACAAAAGCAATCCTCCATAAAGCTAGATGATGATTTTCTGCAGGAGCAAAAGCAAAACAGGTTACAACAGGCCATATTGGGATGAAGATTAGGGATGCTGTGATAGTATCAGCCATGACCCCAGTAGTCACCATTTTCAGAAGAAAGCTTATTAGCACAGGAAGAAAGAATGCGATACCTGAGATTATGGCAGGTGTGCCAAGAGACCTTAAACCCTCTCTGCCGCCTCCAAAAAGCACGAACCAGGCATACAACATAAGCATAGCATAGATAGAGAATCTTAAAGCAGTAATTCCGCTGTTCTCTCTGCCAAAACCAGTGATAACATCAAGAAGATGGGCTCCAAGAGCCATATAAAAGAACATGGTGACTCCACCAGCAAATTCGGATGTGCCTGCAGCAAGTTTAGACATGCCATAGCCAGCTGTTTTTACAGCACCCATGCCTTTCCCAAGACCCTTTCCAAGGCCTTTAGCAACTGCACCGCCAAGAGCTGCTCCGCCCTTAGCAAGGTCTTTGCCTGCACCACCAGTCCATTTGACTCCTCTACCAACACTCTTGGCTCCTTCAACAGAGACTCTTCCTCCTGCAACTAGATTTCTGCCTATGAACTTGGCCTGTCTCTTCTCTTTTTCCCAATCATAATTTTCTTTAGTCCATTTCCAAGCTTTTTTTGTAGCTCCTTCTTTTTCTTCTGCTTCTCCTTCCTCTGCTTGAGCTTCTTTTGATTTAGCTTCTGTTTCCTGATTTTCTGCATTGATCTCTGCTTCTTCAGCATTTATCCTCTCTTCTTCAACTTCTGCTTCTCTTTTCTTTACTTCAGCTTCATCTGATTCAGCTTCTGCTTCAGATTCTTTAGAACCAGCCTCTTTTTCTTCAGCTTGGGCCTCTGCATCAGCGCCTTTTGCCCGCTTTTTAGCAGCAGCTTCAGCAGCCTCTTTCCACTCTTTCTCAAACTCAGCTACTTCATCTTCAGAATCAGAACTATATGATTTTGCCCTGCTCCTTGCCTCTTTTTCATCCATTTTACAATACCAGTATCATGCTTGATAATCATTAAACATCAGAACTTACTCATTCTTCAAGGACTACTTTGATCTCGACAATATCAAGTGTATTTTTTGGCCTGATCTCCACGACATTGCTGCCTTCCCTGATATATGGATTTATATTCAGATCATATTCGCTGTCATAGGTGTCAAGGCCTGCCTTGTGTGTGTTTATCACAAGCTCTGCTTTCTTTTTCTCAAGGTCGTCCACGAACAAGAGATAAAGAATAGCATCAAGGTCTCCGTCAAGGATGTCGTTGTGTATTGTCTTGTTTATCTCAAAGTAGTATGTCGGATAAGTTAATTCCTTCAGCTCTGATTTGACAATCAAATTATCAATGAGATATTTTCCTTCAGCTGTCCTGAAAATCAGTATGTTCTCATCACTCAAAAGATAATGAGGGGATATCTCAAGAGACCTTGTGATTCCGCAGTCAGGCACTGAAGAGAACAGCTGATTGTTGTTCAGGAATACCTGCAGAGGAGCTACCTTTTTAACATCACACTCAGGGAAGAACTTTATGAACACCCGGTTGAGATTATTCTTTTCTGTGCTTGAGACCTGGAATGTGACTTTTGATTCCTGGCTGCTCTTGTCTGTGATAGAACCTGTTATCTTGATGTTCTCAAGCTCATACTCATTTGTCCTCCAGAATTTCCAGCCCACTCCTGAGACACTGACATCAATGTAGTTCTCGTCCTTAAGGTACCTTTTTGGGAGTTCTATTGGCTCTACA
>JAHJCS010000147.1 GCA_018812465.1 Nanobdellota archaeon
ATCATTGAACCTTAAACAGAACTGTGGTACCACAAGAGGATTTGCAGGAGGCTTTACTTCTCCTGACACAACATAAGGCTGGAAATCACAGATAGATGCCATGACAAAGTCCATATCATCACGCCATCTTGCCACCACAGGATACCTTTCTATTGGAGTATAACCCCATTTCTTGAACAGTTCAGCGAATCTTTTCCATACCTGAATATAATCAAGCTGGTTCTTTGCAGGAGTGCCTTCAAAGAATCTGAAACCTCCTGAGCATGCTGGATCACCGCATGTCATCTGGTCAGCATTCACAGTCCAGAAGAATGTTCCGCACTTGCATTGCTTTCTCATGAATCCTTCTTCTTTGAGGACAGAAGTTGCATAATATTTCTCAGGATCCTTTGAGGCCTTTGCCTTGAAGTCCTTTTTTATCTCCTTGTCTGTTGGCATAACTAAACCCATCAATATATGATTTATATAGTTTGCTGTTCCTTTTTTGCACTATTATAACCCTAAAATACCCCTATCTATATGAATACTAAGTAGTATATATAGAACACTTTGGTTACATTTAAGAATGAATGCTTAAAACTTACAATTCATATATAAATAATTATTCAGGAGTGGTATAAATGGAAGCAGCACTATTACAGGACGTTTTATTCAAACTTTTAGTCATAATTATAGCAGCAAAAGCTGGCGGCTGGTTATTTGAAAGGATAAAACAGCCAGCAGTTCTTGGAGAGCTTATTGTAGGAATATTGCTTGGTCCAAGCCTTTTTGGACTAATAGACCCTAATATAGCTCACGGCACTATTGCTTTCACTTCATTTGAGATAATCACATTCATAGGAGAGATTGGAGTCATCTTGCTTCTTTTCCAGGTTGGCCTTGAGTCCAATATCTACCAGCTTCTTAAGGCAGGAGTCGCATCAACACTTGTTGCAGTCGTAGGTGTAGTACTGCCTGTATCACTAGGATTCGCATTCTTCAAATATGTTTATCATGCCCCTACACTTGTCTCAATACTTGTAGGAGCAACACTGGCAGCCACAAGCGTTGGAATAACCATGAGGGTGCTAAGCGAGATAAACAAAGTATCTTCAGAAGAAGGCAAGATCATCCTTGGGGCAGCAGTGATAGATGATATACTTGGTCTGATCATACTTTCAGTCATTGCAGGGCTTGCTGCAGGAGCATCAGCAAATCTTGGATTCACAATTGGAAAGATTGTGCTTTTCACATTGATATTCCTTATAGGAACACTGGTTATAGGAATAAAGTTCACTCCAGTAATCTATAAATATGCCCACAAGATGAAAATAAAGAGGACTTTTGTCGTCTCTTCTTTCATATTTGCTATGGTGGCTTCACTTCTTGCTCACCTTATAGGGTTGGCAACAATTGTAGGAGCATTTGCAGCAGGACTTGTTTTTGAGAGGCTTGAGGAGAAAGAGCACTTTGAGAGAAGGATAAAACCAGTCGCTGATATATTTGTGCCTGTCTTCTTTGTCATGGCAGGAGTATATCTTGATCTGCATTCTGCTAATCTTAATATGCTGTATGTTGTTGGGGTGCTGACAGTCCTTGCAATCATAGGCAAGATACTCGCAGGATGGGCTGCTATCGGAGCAAAAGCAAACAAGCTAGCAATAGGAGTTGGAATGATACCTAGAGGAGAGGTTGGTCTTATCTTTGCAGCATTTGGTATAACAAATGCAATAATAACCAATGCCACATACTCTGCTCTTGTTGTAGTAATAATGATAACAACACTTGTCACACCACCACTATTAGTCAAGCTCATGAGCGGTGGAAAGAAAGACAAGCACCCTAAGAAGAAGATAGATAACATCATGTGATGTCTTCTTTTTTCTACTTTTTTATTTACTTTTTTTGCTCTTTTATCATCCTAACATAAAACTATTTATAATCCCTTTATTATACTGCCATATACAATGCAAAAACCAGTATTATGCATGATATGCGGAGTAAAATCTGCTATCCGGACATGCGGACTTTGCGGCAGAGTGGTATGTGAAGAGCATATTGACTCAACAGGAATATGCAATGCATGTAGAGCAAGGAAAACAGAGCAGTTCAGGCAATGAAGAGAGCAGAAAATACTGTTCTGGAGATATCTATCAATGAAAATTATCATAGCACCATTTGAGAAAATACCCAAGGAGGTATTAGAAAGGTTATCTCATGAGATCTCAAAGTCATTCAATGCAGATGTAGAGTTCTCAAAAGAGCTGCCTCTTCCTAACCTGAGATGGAGGCAGGACCAGGCATGTGCTGAGGATTTCATGCCATTCCTTCACGAGGCTGATGCTCTGCAATATGCAGATATATGTGTAGGAGTGACTTCCAGGGATCTATATGATTTCAATAATTCTAATCTCAGCTATCTCTTTGGTTTTGCATCAGGGAACAGCTGCATAATCTCAACAGCCAGGCTTGGAGGAGAATTCCTTCTGACACGGGCGTCAAAAGAGGCTCTGCACGAGCTTGGAAGATGTCTTGGCATGAACCACTGTGATGATCCTAAATGTGTGATGTCCAGCCCTAATTCTGTGGATGATATTGATATGAAGAAAAGGTCTTTTTGCACTAGATGCAGCAGTAAACTGAGCAGCATCATTTAATAAATTTGAGCTCTTCAAACGCAATGAACATCATTGCTCCTGCTGCAAAGCACATCATCACTGTCTTGACTGTCTCGCTCACAGAGAACAGAAGGAAATATGTTATCAGCCCTCCTGCAACATAAAGCGCTTGTGTCACACCGACAAACTCAATAGCTTTCCTGAACTTCTTCTTGATTATGAATGGAAATGCCACAATGCTTCCTTCTGGGATATTATGAAGTGAGACAAGCAGTGCAGTGAACAGTCCTACATCATGGTTTAAGATGTATGATGAGCCAAAAGCCATTCCTTCTGGAAGCTCATGCATACACATTGCAGCAAAGATGAGATAACTGAGCCTCTGCAGCGGAGCTTCATGCTTGTGGGGCACAAGGCTGTTGAGCACAAAGACTGACATCACTCCAAGAACTACTCCTCCAAGCGCAAGATAAGTCACTTTAGTGCCAAAATATACAAGCTCAAGGCTTATTATAATCATGAAAGCAACTTCAGCGATTATCACTTTGTTTATATGATTGCCAAACTCTTTGACAGCAAGCCAGGGAATAATGACTCCTGCTATCTGGAATACTGCAGTGAGCACAAGCACAATGAAAAATAATTCCATGTCCGCTAAGAAAATAATATATTATATAAAACTTGCCAATCTAAGAAGCAGTGTTCAGTGTATTTTGCTCTGCCCCTGCTTTCATCACAGCTTTCTTTGAAAGCCTGTGCGCAAGATGCAATGGTTCTGGAAGCTTATGGGGTTCTACAATCATCTTCTTCACAATCTCTACTGAGGTCCTCAGGCTTATCCTATGGCCTGGAGAGACATACAACGGCCTTGCAAACTCTCTTGTTGCGACTTCCTCTGCCACTATCTCCTTATTGGCTTCTATCTTGTTCTGGAATGATCTTCCGAATGCAAGGTTCTTGGCAACTCCGATAGTAGGCACGTCAAGTGCAAGACCCAGCTGGGAAGCCATGCCTATCCTTCTTGGATGAAGTATTCCATTAGCATCAACCATAAGTATGTCTGGCTTTGTGTTAAGCTTTGAGAATGCATCAATTATTGCAGGCGCTTCCCTGTAGAAGAGATAGCTTGAGATATATGGCATCTTGCAGTACTGCTCTGATTCTGCTTTCTCCACAATCTGCATTGTCTTTATATCCATGACCACTACAACCGAAATAATCTTGTTGTTGTCCTTATAGGCCTGGTCACAGCCAGCTATGTATCTTGCATTCTCAAACATATCTGTAGTCATTATCTTCTCTGCGAGCTTCAGCTGCTCCTGCCTTAGTTTGGATGTGTTCATTTTGCATCTCTTAAATTAATTATTCAATCCTATTCCTTTGGTTTCTCATAATGTCTAAATCCATTCTTTCCATTTTTCTTGATATCATAAAGAGCTTCATCTGCATGCCTAATCATGCCTGCAACAGAAGTTGAGACATCCCCAAGTGTGGACATTCCAGCACTTACTGTTATTTCTCCAGTGAATTCAGGCTTCTTTTTTCCTGGGCTGGCTCGTTTATTGAAATCTGCAACATATTCCTTGAATAACTGGGTTGCATAATCATTAACTAACTGTACTTTTTCTTTAACTATTTTTTCAGCTGAATCTCTTGAAATCTCTGTTAATATAAGTCCAAATTCTTCTCCACCATATCTTGCAGCATGATGGATTCTTCTAAGATCCTGCTGCAATGCTTCTGCCACATACTTTAGTACCTTGTCTCCAAAGTCATGGCCATATTCATCATTTATATCCTTGAAATTATCAATATCAAAGATAGCAAGGTTTACACTATGTCCATTATGCCTGTCTTTGAACCTGACTACTTCTTCATCCATCTTTTTGTCAAAGCTTCTTCTATTATAAAGCCCAGTAAGATAGTCTGTCACAACATTATCCTGAAGTTTCCATATCTGTTTATTTTTTATACTGCCCATTATAGAGATAAGGCTTTCTTTTTTGAGTTCTGATTTCTTTCTATGAAGTATCAATGCTTTTTTCTGCCCCACAGTTGTCTCTAATTCTTCTTTTATCATTGGCTCTACAAGCTCCAGATCAAAATAAGCACGCTGGACTCTTGCAGCAAAATCATTCTTGATTCCTTGAACATCTTCTCTGGAAAAATCTCTGAAACGCTGCTGGGTTTCAACAACTGTTCTTGCAATACTGTCAGCAGCACCCATTCTGTTCAGATAATAGCCCCAGTCCACCATGTAATGCTTCTGTTCAATAGCAGCTCCTTTGCCATATTTATCTTGCTCAGGAAAGAGACCATTATGGTTATTCTCTGCTCTGGTTTGACTTAATTGATCTGCAAATACGTCGAATAATATTCTTGCATGATCCTCAATTGTTAGTTTTTCAATCCCTGTCATTTTTCTACCTTTATTATTTTACATTACATGTGTTGTATAATCCTGATTATTCCTTTCCGTTCTCTCCTCTCTGCTGTATTCAGTGACCATCCTGATTATGGGGTTGACATATTTTCTTTCCAGAATACCTTTCTCTACAAACATATTGAAGAAATTAGATACATAACTGTCAGGTTGATCTGGCTGATACTGGCCCCTGATTTTCATTGAGTCAAGACAGTCTGCTATTATGAGCACCTGTCCGAAGCCATTCTCCAGCTTTGTGCCGTATGCAGGATGGTGTCCCTGCACAATATCAATCACCATCTCAAGCATAACCTGATTAAGACCATCACCATTAAGAACATACTTTTCAATATCATCTCTTGCATGAGTATGTGTTCTCATCTCTGCTATTTCTCTTGGTGACAAAGGTCCTTTTCTGTTTATAGCCTCATGATTGCAGTCTTTCTTCTTGTAATCATGTATCATCGCTGCTGTGTATAATGCAGACTTTTGTTCATCATCAATTGAGAAATCATCATGCTTTATAGCATCGTCAACAAATAACTTTGTTTCCAGAGCAACCCTTAAGCAATGTCCATACTGGTTAGGCATAGGTTCCTTTAATTCATGGATTTCATGAACCTTATCAACATATCTTGCTTCATCATAGAATTCTTGCAGAAATACTTCCTTGGATTTGCCTGTGAATCCCTTAATATCATAATGCTTGTCTATCTGGTCATAGGCATCTCCCAGATCAGAGATTATGCTGTCCAGTATCTTGACTATCCCATTTACAGAGTCCTCTCCCCTTTTTAGATCTGTTGTTCCCATTTCTCAACCTTTTTTAGTTTTATCCCTAAGCAATGATAAAACCAGTATATAAAATACAGAACTACTATTTAAACCTTTCTATTATATACTACTTAATAGTGGTTATTATGAATCTATAATCAATAGAAATCCTGACAATAAGTTTGTGCAACATGAAGTTGCACACACTAAATTGTCTTACTTAAACAGCCTATTGTAATCATAAACGCTTTATAACCTGATTCTTAGGTCTGGACTTTGATATATAAAAAGGATAGGCCCCAACTGCAACGTCTCGCTACATTGGCACGCGGACCTGATGCAACATCGACTTTGTCGAGTTGCACGAACTTTGATGTCATTATCTGATATATGGGTTTTTTATGAAAAGGATAGGCCCCCTGGAAAAGGATTGTTGTTGGGGGGTGGTTGAGAAAACAGAACCAGTCTAGGGGGCCTATGAATGCGATTCTGTCTATACTTGTGGCCTGTGAACCTCCTGGCTCCACATTATGCCAACCTTTGTAAGAGCTTTATTGAATGAATCTGAAATTCTGTATTTCTTCTTGTAAAGATCATAATCAATTAGTCCCATAGCCTTCATGGGTGTCAATATACGGTCATAAAACTGCCTTTTGTTGTATGATAATCTGATTGGCTTAGGTCTTAGGACAGCTGGTCCTCTGGTTTCTGGGGCTTCTATCAATGTCCCATCATGGAGCTTATTGGCAAACATAGACATCTCAGTCTTGCCTACTTCGCCTCCTGCTGCTTTAAGCTCTTTTATGAGCAGCTTGGCAACAACAGCCTGTTGCTCTGTGGCAAACACAATCTCATATACATTAGATGGCAGATTGTACTTGTCAAATAGTATGACCATGGTTATCAAAGGCAGTATAACCAAACTAGTATATAAATGTTACGCTTATGAACATTAGTATAGGCTTTTGTATACTAAATAATTCATTAATAAACAAGAATACTAAACCAGCCTTCTCTGCGTTGGCTCAAAGAATTCCTCGACCAGTTCCTTGTAATGTCTGCTCACCTTTATGTCCTCTTCCTGGTTGAAGCATCTCTTGTACATGGGCCATACATATCGTTCATCAAGGAACACCACAACTCCTTTGTCTGTCTCTGATCTTATGCATCTGCCAGCATTCTGCAGGCATCTGTTTAAAGCAGGGAAGATGTAACCATAATCCCATCCTTTGCCGAATTTCTTATCAAAATATTTTATCAGTTCTTTTGTCTCAAGATCAGGATGCTCTAATGGAAGGCCCACCACAATAACTGCCTTCAGAAGATCTCCTGGAAGGTCAACACCCTCTCCGAATGATCCTGTTGATGCTCCAAGAAGAACTGCACCTGTCTTCTGATACCCTTTGAATCTCTCAAGAAAATCTGTCTTCTCTTCTTTTGTCATCCCAGGCTGTTCTTTGAAGGTTGTCTTCTCGCACAGGTCATAGAAATATTTGTATACCTGGTCACGGAGCCCATAGCTTGGAAAGAATATGGCTGAGTTGCCTGGGACAAGATTTACTATCTCAGATATTATCTTTGCGATCCTTTGGAACTGCTGCTCGTTTCTCTGATTAAATTTTGTTGTTGTTTCTGGTATTATCACTGTGAGCTTATTCTCTTCATAGAAAGGATTCGAAAGATGGCGAGACCAAGGTAGAGACCTTTACGGTCGATTCAAGCGACGGTGCAACCACCCAGACAGTTACGGTAACGATCACTGGCACGAACGATATTGCAGTTGTTGCCGGAGACGCAACTGGAGCAGTAACTGAAGATGCCACGGCCCCGAACCTGACGGATACGGGTACGCTCACCATTACCGATGCCGATACCGGTGAAGCAGGCTTTGATACGGC
>JAHJCS010000148.1 GCA_018812465.1 Nanobdellota archaeon
GCGGTTGAGAATGCTATTAAAAGATCTGACGGACTTGTGATAATCATTGACAAGAGTGGAAAAGAGGAGATGTATTCATCAAAGATGGCATGCCCTAAATGCGGCATTGTCTTTGAGGAGCTTCAGCCCAGGATGTTCTCTTTTAATTCTCCGTTCGGCGCATGCGAAAGCTGCCACGGCCTTGGCATAAACATGGATTTTGATCCTGATCTCATAATCCCTGATAAATCAAAGAGCATAGCTGACGGAGCAATAGAGATCTATAAGAATGCTGTCGATGGATGGAGGGGTCAGTATGTTGGCGCTGTCGCAAAACATTTCGGCTTCAGTATATTTACTAAGATAAAAGATCTGAAAAAAGAGCAGTATAATATCTTAATGTATGGATCTGATGAGACAATAAAATTCAATATGACCATGAAAGGTGGCGATGCGAATTGGTCACATAAAGGCACATGGGAGGGCCTGATTCCTCAGTCAGAGAGATTATACAAGCAGACTGAATCAGATTACAGGCGCAAGGAGATGGAGAAATTCATGAAGATTTCTTCATGCAATTCATGTCATGGTAAGAGGCTCAAAGACAAGGTTCTTGCTGTCAAGATAACAAACAAGTCCATAATCGACGTGACAGATATGGCGATAACAGACTGCTTAAAGTTTTTCAACAATATAAGTCTGTCAAAAAAAGATCATGAGATAGCAAAGCATGTCTTAAAAGAGATCAAGAGCAGACTCACTTTTCTTGAGCAGGTCGGATTAGGATACATAACTCTCTCAAGGAATTCTTCCACATTGTCAGGCGGTGAAGCACAGAGGATAAGGCTTGCAACACAGATTGGTTCAAATCTTATGGGTGTGATGTATATACTTGATGAGCCTTCAATAGGCCTTCACCAGAGAGACAACCAGAAACTTATAGGGACTCTCCATCATCTCAGGGATCTTGGGAATACTTTGATTGTGGTGGAACATGATGAAGACACAATAAGGAGGGCGGATTATGTTGTTGATATGGGCCCTGGTGCAGGCATACATGGCGGAAAAGTTATCTCAAAGGGAACTCCTGAAGAGATAGAGAAAGACAGCAAGTCTCTTACTGGGAAATATTTATCTGGAAAGATGAAGATAGAGACTCCTTTGAAGAGGAGAATTTCTGAAAAGTTCATCAAAGTGACGGGCTGCTGCGAGAACAATCTTAAGAATATAGATGTGAACATACCTCTCGGAGTGCTTACACTGATAACAGGCGTTTCTGGAAGCGGAAAATCCACTTTTATGTATGAGATATTATACAAGGGGATGATGAAGAAGATCCATGGTTCAAAAGAGATACCTGGAAAGCATGATGGGATAAAGCTTGATTCAGAGATAGACAAAGTGATAGTGATAGATCAAAGTCCGATAGGAAAGACTCCAAGGAGCAATCCTGCGACTTACACAAAACTATTTGATGAGGTGAGGGCGCTTTTCTCAGGGACAAAAGAGGCAAAGATGAGGGGCTACCGCGCAGGAAGATTTTCATTCAATATAGAAGGGGGCAGATGTGAGACCTGCCATGGAGACGGTGTCATAAAGATAGAGATGAATTTCCTTCCTGATGTTTATGTCGAATGCGAGGAGTGCAAAGGAAAAAGGTATAACCAGGAGACGCTTGAGGTAAGATATAAAAACAAGTCAATAGCTGATGTGCTTTCAATGAGTGTTGAAGAGGCGCTTCTGCTTTTTGAGAACCTTCCTTCACTAAGATCAAAGCTTGAGACTCTAATGCATGTGGGTTTGAGCTACATAAAACTCGGTCAGAGCTCAACAACATTGTCAGGAGGCGAAGCTCAGAGGATAAAACTCACAAGAGAGCTTGCAAAAAGAGATACAGGAAAGACATTGTACCTTCTTGATGAGCCGACAACAGGCCTTCATTTCCATGATGTAAGGAAACTGATAAATGTGTTAAACGAGCTTGTAGAAAAGGGAAACAGTGTGGTTGTAATAGAACATAACCTTGATGTGATAAAGAACGCAGACCATGTCATAGATCTCGGCCCAGAAGGAGGGGGCAAAGGAGGAAGGGTGATTGCAGACGGCGCGCCTGAACAGATAGTCAAGAACAAAGAGAGCTATACAGGAAGATTCTTGAAAGATATTCTTAAGAAATGAAACATAATAATAAATAATAAAAATATACTGATAATATGGATCAATCAAAAAATCTGCCAAATGACCCGGGATGTTATCTATTCAGGGATAAATCTAAGAACATAATCTACATCGGAAAGGCAAAGAACCTGAAGAAGAGGGTGGGAAGTTATTTCTCAGGAAAGACACTTGACCCAAAGACATCAGTCCTTGTAACTCAGATAGCTGATATAGATTTCATAGCGACGGAAAATGAGATAGAAGCACTTATTCTTGAGAACAATCTGATAAAAAAGCATCTTCCAAAGTATAACATAAACTTAAAGGACGGAAAAAGATACGCTTACCTTGAAGTCACAGGAGAGGAATTTCCTCGCATACTCATAGCAAGGAGCAGTGAATGTTCTACACCTGGAGGAAAGCTGTTTGGCCCTTTTGTTTCAGGGACTGAAAGGAATGAAATCATGGAGTTTCTTGTAAGATCATTGGGCATAAGGACTTGCAGGAGGCTTCCGAGGAAAGCCTGCCTGAGATACCCTATTGGTTTGTGTCTTGCGCCCTGTATATTACCTGATGTAAAAGATGAGTACCTTTCATCCATCTCTTATGCAAAAGACATTCTCTCAGGAAAATCAAAGGAAGCGCTTGTACGGCTCAAAAAAGATATGTCTGAATTGTCTAAGAAAAAAGATTATGAGTCTGCACTTAAAAAGAGGGATGTTATAATCGGCATAAGAAGGATAAATGAGGCACAGAACATGGAGAGGAACAAGGCTTATGATGAGAATGCAATAAGTTACATGGTCAGGGATGATAAAATATATCTGCTGCTATTCAGGATAAAGAAAGGCATATTAGAAAGCAAGGAGGAGTTTATATTCAGCCATGATAATGCCATATCAAATGAAGAAATTCTTGAGGATTTTATAATACAATATTATTCAGAGAATCCAATTCCAAAAGAGATACTCATACATTCAGTAATAAGCCCTTCTGTAGGAAAATTCCTCTCTGAAAAGAAAGGAAGACCTGTAAAGATAGTGTCTCCAATAAAAGGCGACAAGAAGCATCTTATAGATCTTGCAAAGAAGAATCTAGAACTTGTTTTCTTTGCCCAGGAGAAGAAGCTCACTGAACTGAAGGAGGTCTTAAACCTTGAAACCATTCCTGATATAATAGAATGCTTTGATATCTCTCATATCTCAGGGACATCAATGGTCGGTTCTATGGTCCGGTTCAGAAGAGGAATTGAGGATAAGGCAAATTATAGGAGATTTAAGATACGCTCTGTAAAAGGAATAGATGACACATCTGCAATAGCAGAAGTTGTAAGGAGAAGATATTCTCGCTTGCGTGATAGTGGGGCAAAGATGCCTGATCTTATAATAATAGATGGTGGGATAGGTCAGTTGAATTCCGCTCTCTCTGAGCTTGAGAAGCTTGGCCTAAAGATACCTATAATCTCCATAGCAAAGCAGTTTGAGGATGTCTACACTCCAAAAAGCAATGTGCCTCTCAACATAGATAAAAGATCATCTGCACTTAATCTGATACAAAGAGCAAGGGATGAGGCACACCGGTTTGCAATAAGCTATAATCGGCTTCTCAGGAAAAAAGAGATGGTGAACAAAAGATGAAGAATCAAAAGAAGCAGCCTAAGAAGCAGCCTAAGAAGCAGCCTAAGAAGCAGCCTAAGAAGCAGCTAAAGATTGTATTAGGTAATCAACCTAAAGATTCAGATTCTCTTCCTAAATTTATATTAAAATCTGGTTTTAAGCCAAAAGGAAGCCAGCCAGAAGCCATAAAAAAGCTTGTGTTCGGGCTTTCAACAGGATATCCTCGCCAGACTCTGCTGGGAGTGACAGGCTCAGGAAAGACCTTCACAATGGCAAATGTGATAAAAGAATATAATCGGCCAACGATAGTGATAGCTCATAACAAGACTCTTGCTGCACAGCTTTATAACGAGCTTAAGGAGTTCTTCCCTAAAAACCGTGTTGAATATTTTGTTTCATATTATGATTATTACCAGCCTGAATCATATCTTCCTCAGAAAGACATGTACATAGAGAAAGATTCAGACATAAATCCAAAACTTGAGCAGATGAGACTCTCTGCAACTGCATCTCTTGTATCAAGAAAAGATGTAATAGTTGTGGCCTCAGTATCCTGTATATATTCTGTCGGAAATCCTAAAGATTATCAGGGGATGGGTGTTGAGCTCAGCAAGGGAGACTCTCTTGGGAGAAGAAATCTCCTTTCAAAATTGTTGGACATGCAGTATGAGCGTAATGATGCCGAGCTTATGCCAGGAAGATTTAGGGTCAAAGGAGATACAGTGGACATAATTCCTGGATATTATAATAATCCAATCAGGATAGAGTTCTTAGGAGAAAAAATAGACCGGATATCTGAGATAAGCAAGGCAACAGGAGATACACTGGACCGGATGAACTATTTCCATATATTTCCTGCAAAACATTTTGTGATACCTAAAGAGAGGATAGACTCTGCAATAAACCTTATGAAAGATGAGCTTGATTCGACACTACCCTCACTTGGCATGATAGAAGCCCACAGGCTTAAGCAGAGGACAATGCACGATATAGAGATGATACAAGAGACAGGATTTTGCAAGGGAATAGAGAATTACTCAAGGCATTTCGACGGAAGAAGCGAGGGTCAGAGGCCTTTTTGCCTTCTTGATTATTTCGGTGATGATTTTCTGGTAATGATAGATGAGAGCCACCAGACAATACCTCAGCTCAATGGCATGTATAACGGCGACCGCGCAAGGAAGAAATCTCTTATTGACTATGGATTCAGGCTACCTTCAGCATATGACAACAGGCCTTTGAGATTCCAGGAATTTGAGGAAATAATCACAAAGCAGAAGACCATATTCATATCAGCCACTCCTGCAGATTATGAGAAACAATCTTCAAGCCAGATTGTCGAGCAGATAATAAGGCCTACAGGCCTTATCGACCCTGAAGTCATAATAAGGCCGATAAAAGGGCAGGTCGATGACTTGATCGCAGAGACAAAGAGAGCAATAGCAAAAGGAGACAGAATACTTGTGACAACTCTTACCAAGAAGCTTGCTGAAGAGCTTTCAGAACATCTTGCCCAGAGAGGCATAAAGACAAGATACCTTCATTCTGAGATAGAGACTCTTGAGAGGACAGAGATAATAAGGGAGCTTAGGCTGGGTAAATTTGATGTACTTGTCGGCATAAATCTCCTAAGAGAGGGATTGGACATACCTGAAGTGGGATTCATAGGTATACTTGATGCTGACAAGGAAGGGTTTCTACGTGATTCAAGGAGTTTGATACAGATAATCGGGAGGGCTGCAAGGAATCTTGATTCCAAGGTAGTTCTTTATGCTGATATGATCACTGATTCTATAAAATCTGCAATGACTGAGACAGCAAGGAGAAGAAGGATACAGGATGATTACAATTTAATGCATAAGATAAAGCCCAAGAAGATAGTAAAACCTGTCAAGGAAAAGGAAGTTGATATCACAGATACAAAACACATACCTAAATCAGACATCCCTAATATGATAATCGAGCTTGAGGCCCAGATGGAAGAGGCAGCTGACCTGCTTGATTTTGAGACTGCAATACAGATAAGGGATAAGGTAAAGAGGCTAAACGAGCGAATATCCAGAAAGGATTGATGGATAGGCTGGAAATACTGCTGTTAGGATATTCTGATATAATCTAGGTAACCAGGGTTCAGGTATATATGGACTTTCTCTCTTTTCAGCAATAATTATAAACCAGTCCGAAATCCAGTATAACATGCAAGAAACACATCGTGTTCAGAAGCTCCTGAGCAATTATGGCTATTGCTCTCGAAGAAAAGCTGAGAAGTTTATCGAGGAAGGCAGAGTCAGGGTTAATGGCAAGACTATCTCTATTGGCGACAAAGCAAGTGAATCTGATGAGATAACTGTTGATGGCTATCCTGTCCAAGGGCAAGAGAAGGTGTATCTCATGCTCAATAAGCCTCATGGCTGTGTGACTGCTTTGAGCGACAGCAGGTATAAGACAGTCATGGAGTATATTCCTGTGAAAGAAAGGGTTTTTCCAATCGGCAGGCTGGACTACAATACCACAGGGCTTCTTCTTTTCACAAATGATGGTGATTTTGCCAATAATGTTATGCATCCAAGATATGAGATAAAGAAGACTTATCTTGTTGAGATTGACGCTCCAATAACTCCTCAGGACATCCGCATGATTGAATCAGGAGTGATTCTTGAGGACGGTAAGACAAGCAAATCAAAGATAAAAAAGATCAGCCCAGATCAAGTTGAGATAACTATCCATGAAGGAAAGAACAGGATAGTGAGAAGGATATTTAAGGTACTTGGGTATAAAGTACTTAGGCTCAAAAGAATCAGGATAGGAAAGCTTGATCTTGGGAATCTTATGCCCGGCAAGCACAAAAGGCTCACAGAAACAGATATCAAGAAGATATTCTTATGATCCCGGTTATTATTTGTATCCTAGAAATATTTCTTGTTCCAAAGAAACCTTTTTAAGTGAAAACCTATTTTCTCAGTAAAAAAGAGGTATATATTGGCAAATTCCGAGCTTGTTGATTACATCAAAGAAGAGGCTGCTAAAGGAAGGACCAAAGATTACATCATTTCTGAGCTTATCTCAGCTGGATGGCAGCAGGCTGAGATTGAC
>JAHJCS010000149.1 GCA_018812465.1 Nanobdellota archaeon
ATGTCAAATGACCAGGTCTGTGCCTTTCGAATACAAATCCCCTCTTTTAATCCTTTTTATAGTATATATCAAGTGATATATGGCCTAATAAGGGCACTAAAGTCTGTTAATTTATAAATATTTTGGTCAGAACAGCATTCAGATAGGTTTGATCAAGAAACCTAAGGGATTAAAATAATCCTAGCTCCGCCTGATCTGGATGCACAATAAAAGTGGCCGAGTGAGGCTTCCTGTCCTTTCAGGTTATTATTTCTTGGACTCACTGCCTCACCTCGCCAGTGTCCAGTGTTGTGCCTGGGAAGGCGAGGCGAGGAAAAGTTAGCACCAGCTAACCAGCTATATTATAATCAAGTGCAGACAACATTCTCAGAAATAGGTATAACCATTCACAATATACTCATTCAGGCTCATCAGTGTAGTTTATATCAAACTCTATCTCAGGAGGATAGACAAAAGGGATATAGATCTCATTTAGGCTGTCAGTCAGATAGAAGTCAACATAATAATGCATAAGATGAGACATATGGCTTAGGATAGCCTCTTCATCAAAAGCTATCTTTGATATCCTGAACTGATCAATGACTGAGTTTGAAACAAAGCTGCCTAAACGACCACAGCCTATATTAAAATCAGGTGAGACATCAGAAATTGAAAGAACTGCAAGTGTTTCGTCTAACACAGAATCTTCTTCTTCTCCATCCAAATAAAGTTTGATATAAGGAGATAACCCAAAATCCCACACTGCAGCTACAAAATACCATTTGCCAGCCTGCCAGTCCAGGTTGTCTTTTTTTACAGAATATAGTGATGTTGGTGATTTTACTGAGAAGACAAGGTCTCCAGTAGTTGTCTTCTCCACCCACATTTCTCCACTAGTATATCCTTCATGGAACAATATTCTGGAAGCAGTATCAGCTTCGTCCCAGTTAGGGGAAAAGAAGAACTCAACAGTGCCATGGTCAATATTGAAGTTGCCTGTTGTCTCATATTTCAGGCAGTCATTGGCTGAAGCTATCTCCACTCCGTTATGGAACCTTCCTTTCACAAGATCCGGCTGGACTGTGAAGAAAGGCACATTGCTGCCTTCTGAGGAATCAGCATACAGAGTGCCATTATTGAATGACTGGTAGAATGATGAACTTCCATACTCAAAATTGTATGAAGCATTAATATCAGTGAAGTTCCTCTCATCAGTCAGGTCAGCAAGCTCTACTGTGAAAGAGTTTGTGTAATTGTCTCCGTCATTGTCATAGACAAATTTGTATTCCCTTGAGAATTTGGTGAGAGACCTGTTCACAACAATCCTTGAATCAGAATACAGACCTGAAGGCTCAAACAGCTGAACAGAGATGTTGAAGGTTGAACCCAGGAACAGGCTCTCTGGAGTGAAATGCACAGCAAGTATCTGAGGGGGAGTCACATCAGTACCTGTCTCAAAGACAAACATATCACTTGAGTTAGGGGTGTTCTTGGTGTCATAGATAGATACATTGAAGCAATAGATTGTTTCTGGAAGCAGGAAGTCAAGATCTACCTTACCAAGGCTTCCAACAGAGAAAGGCCCGAAATCCTTTGAATGGTTTGTGAGGGTCTTAGCATTATCACATTCTGCTGGGTTGTTCACAATATCATAGCTTACAAACGCTCTTCTTAGGCCTTCATTGGATGTGAAGTTTATAGTGGCATTATGATCAGTTGCAATTGCAAATGGACCATAGGTTATCAGAGGAGGGAAGTTACATGGGTCAGGCTGTACACAGTTGATTGCACCTGGGTCTACAAGTGAGTAGTCTCCGCAGTGGTCTACAATATAATCATCTTCAAGCTTGCCATCAGGAGTCTCAGGAGGATATAATGATTCATCACAATGCTCATCATAATATCCTATGTAGCAATAGCATTTTCCAGCAAGGCAGTATGATTTATCTCCTTCCACAAGCTGATTGCATGGATCAGAGCTGTTCACAAAGATCATTCCATCTGTTTTCATGACATAATTCGCTCCTTTGTAGACATTTGTGTCAGGCAGGAGCTCTGCTGGCATGAAAGCATCATAACGCTTGCCCTGATAAAGTATCACAAGAGTATCATCAATAAGCCCCATATCATACTCCCTTCCATTGATTGATGGAGGAAGATAGAATATCCTGTTATAGCCATCTATTGAAGTCTGTGCTATCTGGAACTCAGACTTGACTATCTCTATTATGTCTTCTACTTCCCTCTGGTTCCTTACCTCGTTCATGTCAACCATCTGCTGGCTTATGACAGCAAAAAGCCCTAGGAAGAAGAGGAACATGACTGATGCGAGAACCAGAAACTCTATGGATGACTGAGATTTTGTTTTCATTGTATATGATTTAGGTGTTTACGCATGGACTTGGCTTGGTAATAATTACGCTGCCAGACTGGGCTGTGAAAGTGAAAAGACAGGGGAATCCAAGATCAAACCTTTCAGGGACACCAGCTGTCTCAAAACCTGTCATAATCAGAGGATAATAAGACTTAAAGGAGGCAGTGACTGTCTTTGTGTAAGTCTCCTTCTCAACAGAGATATTGAAGAAGATATTGTTTACCTGCAGCTGGATCTGAGTGAAGTTGATAGGGATTGTGAGGGAGCGTGAGATAATAGTTGAAAGAACCTCATTTGATTGGATATCTCCTGAGATGGCATAGCCAGCAATAGATAGTGAACCTATCAGTCTCCCTCCAGTTGCAGAATCATCTCCAAAATACCAGTTGCTATCAGGTGCAGCATCTGCAACATCAATGAAATCGCTCATCAGCACAGTACCATCCATATCTGATACAATAAAGAGATAATTATACTGTCCAGGTACTGCACTGCCACCAGAACATAAATCTATTTGGCAATCTTCTGTGAGAGATGTGGTTATATTGATATTGAATGTGTTGCCAGTAACAGTTGTACCCTGACTAACAACAGGAATAGGGATTAATAAAGAATCTAAGTATTGTGAATAGAACTGTGAAGGGCTAATCTCAATATCAAGAGTTTTCTTATTGATGTCACCTACCCAGAAATGAATCTCATCTTCTAGAACATCAAAAGTGATATTAGCAGAGATATCCACCTTATTAAGAGCTCCATAGATGTAAGCAGTATCTTCTTTAGTCCTTTCATTAAAATAAGCTTTTACTACCCCATTTGTGTCAGGAATCTGCACAGTTATCAATGGATCAGCTGAGTCTATAAGCTCTGCCTGCCTCATCAGCTCCTTAAAGAAGTTATAAGCAGTTGCCTTCATCAATGCAGTCTCCCTGTCTCCTGTGTAGATTATGACATGCGTGCCGTCTGC
>JAHJCS010000150.1 GCA_018812465.1 Nanobdellota archaeon
AATTCCTGTCTCCTTTGGTCTGGAAATGAAGGCTGCTGTCAGAATCCCATTTAGACACAACCCTATGGATTATGGGCTCTTTCTTGCCCCCCCAGAACACCACAACATCTCCTATATCAACACCATTCACTCCAAGAAGCACCATTATGTCTCCCTTATTAAAGCCATTCCTAAAATCAAAATCATGAAACTGATCCTTAGTTATGCTGTTCTCCTCATACCATACATGCTTAGCATCCCACCATGTGTCAAAACCCATTCCATCATGATCCATGCTGTTTGATACGACAGCCACAATAGGGAAACTAGTGCCAAGAATAAGGCCAAGACCAGGGTATATTACCCATTTTATAAGGATAAACGCAACAATTATGTTGACAATCCAGCTAAGCAAGCTATCCTCATTCCAGAAGAAGTACCAGAATCGTTTCCACAGCTTCTTTACGCCTGTAAGATGGCGTTTATAACCCTTTTCCATATATCAAAAAAAACTGTAAGACTGGACAATAAAAATCTTGCGGTTTTTACAGGGAAAGATATTTAAACCTAGTTTTTAATCCATGGATATATGAAATTCTGCCCAATATGCGGGAAAAAGGATATAAAAGGTGAATTCTGTACAGAATGCTATGCAGAAAAGATCAATTCAATACTGGAATTCAAGGAGATCAACATCAAGATATGTCCTGTATGCATGTCATATCAGTTCCAGAGCAGGCAGGTAAGTTTCGATGACCTTAATGTGGTTGTCAAGAAGATCACAAAACAGAACATACAGAAGAATCTGCAGGCTGAGATAACACCGATGCTTCCAGAAATAGAGTACCGACCTGGAAAGAGATACAGTTTTGAGATTGAGGTAACATTGTCACCTGAAGAGAGATTTTTCATTCCTGGGAATATAGAGATGGACAGGTGCAGCAAGTGCGACAGGCAGGGCAGCCAGTATTTTGAGGGTATCCTACAGATAAGGAACCCCAACAAGGAGGTCATTGAGTTTATAAGAAAAGAAGTTGCCAAGAATAATTCAAAAGGAGTTTTCATAACCAAAGAAAAGAGAGAGGGTAGTGGATTTGATTTCTGGTTCTCATCCCAAAGATACATGCAGAATCTTGGTCATCTGCTTTACAAGACTTTTGGCGGCATACTCAAGATAAATCCTAGGATATACACAAGGAACAGGCAAACAAGCAAGGATGTCTACAGGATGAGTGTGTATTTTGAGCTTCTTGGATACAACACAGGAGATATTGTGAAGGTAGGAGATAAATTGATCAAAGTCACTTCCACAGGAAAGCAGATAGCTGGCCTGAATCTCCTGACTGGAAAGAGGACATCATTCAGCAGCAAAGACAAGGCTGAGGTCATACCCAAGAGGAAAGCTGATGTTATCAATGTCTATCCAGAGATTGAGATAATGGATCCAGAGACTTACCAGCCATTGAAGGTAGAGAACAAGAAGAAGCTGAAGCTTGGCGACAAAGTGAATATAATAACTCATGATGGAAGAGTCTATATGGTCTAGAGTGCGGGGTCATCATAATCCATGAAATGCGTTAAATGTGAAAGAAAGGAATTCATGAGCAGTTTCTGCAGAAAGCACTTCTTAGAGAATATTGAGGGAAGAGTGAAGAAAGAAGTCAGGCAGAAAAGCCTCATAAAGAAGAATGAGAAGCTTGATATCAAAGATGGTCTTAGCAGACATTTCATAAACAATGTCATGAATATGCCTGTCCAGAAGAGCAATAAAGGCAGGAAAGTCCTGATGTGGACAATGGATGATGAGATTCTTAGGTTCCTAAAAGAAGTGTTCAAAGGAAAGAAAATGAAGAAGGATAGGGTTAGTGGCATAAGACTGTTCAGGACAATAAAAGACAAGGAGCTTGAAACATATGCAAAGCTCAAGGGCATGAAGTTTGGCAAGAAACGCTCAAAAGATGAAAAAAGAATACTGTCAGAAATTGACAGGCTTGAGAAAGAACATAAAGAGACAAGGTTCAGCATAATCAGAAGCATTTAGGAGATATCATCATTATGATTACAGAATGTATGAGGGAAATATAAGATGGGGCGCAGAAAGATGAGGAAAACAGCAATGATCATGGGTCTTATGGTTATGCTGGCATATGCCCTAAGCCAGCTCTACTCTGGAATCACAGGAGCAGTTGTGATAGACAGTGTATTCCAGGAGGATGATTCAGATAATATTGATATTATACCAAAAGAGCTGGGTAAAGAGCCTTTTGCGCTCTTCTGCCCAAGAGAGAACTGCGCCCATAACCTTGTTTACCTGATAAACCATTCAAGCAAAGTGCACTGCGCTTTCTTTGATCTTGATGTTCCAGAGATAATCGATGCTCTTGAGAGGCAGAATGCAAGTGTTGTTGTTGATGCAGACAATTATAAGATGGTTGAAGGAAAGCTCACAAACCTCAAGAAAGACACAAGGACAGCATTTATGCACAACAAGTTCTGTATACTTGATGATGAGGTAGTATGGACTGGAAGCTTCAACCCAACAGTGAATGGTGACACCAAGAACAATAACAATGTGATTGTGATATCTTCAGAATACCTTGCAGAGAATTATGAAGCAGAGTTCAAGGAACTATGGAATGGAGAATTCGGCAAGGGAGAAGCTGTGAAGAATCCTGTTGTAGAGGTCAGCGGAATAAGGATTGAGAATTATTTCTGCCCAGAGGACTGGTGCGCAAACAAGGTATTAAAAGCACTTAGTTATGCCAATGAGAGCATATATTTTATGACATTCTCTTTTACTCATGAACAGATAGGTGACCTTCTTGTGAAGAGACATAGCGAAGGTATTGAAGTCAAAGGCCTGTTTGAGAAGAGCCAGAACAGCCAGTATTCCCAGGCAAGGAAGCTGAATGAATCAGGCATTGAGGTCATGCTTGACACAAACCCTGCTGCAATGCACCACAAGGTGTTTATCATAGACAAGAAGATTGTTGTCACAGGCTCATTCAACCCTACAAAGAACGGCGACACAAAGAATGATGAGAATATAATGATAATATATGATGAGAAGAT
>JAHJCS010000151.1 GCA_018812465.1 Nanobdellota archaeon
CAACAAAAAGAAATCAATGGTCAGCGCTCTGGCAGATGAAGTGCTTGCAGCATACAACTCAAGCCAGAACTCAATAGCAATATCAAAGAAGCTTGAGCTCGAAAGACAGGCTGATGCTTCTAGGTAAACTTTAAAGATTGATTATTCTAAAGAAATATTTTCTTTAAACATTCCTCTCTTTCTTTCCGAAGATATAGATATACTGCCAGGCAAAACCCTGTTTTCTGAACACATTCACATAAAAGCCGCAGCCATTGAATACCTCTATTATCTTCTTGTCATTGCCTAACCAGAACCTGTTGGGAATTATGTCAAAGAACTTGTCATACTCAAGGAACACTATCTTGTCATTCTTCTTCATTCTCCTGTTTATCTCGGTAAGGACACGCCTGACATCCTGGATGTAACTCAACTCTCCGACTGAGATTGCTGCATCAACATGAGGTATTGAAGGATGCACCCGATCAGACATATCATCTATGATCACATGCACATGATGATAGCCTTTTTTCTCCACTCTCCTCTTCGCGATCCTTGGACTGTAGACCAGATCAGAGTGAGCATAGACTTTTCCACGCGGACCTACTTTTTCTGCAAGCCATAAAGTCAGGGTGCCTACACTGCAGCCATACTCAAGAACTTTCTTGCCTTTTATATCACCAAGCATTGCTATGATCTTTCTTCGTACAGAATAAGGGAGGTATATCCTTTCTGTGAGGAATGCAAGTGATGCAAAGAAATCATTGACCTCAATTATCACCTTTGGATCATAATACATCTCAATAAGAAGATAGAGTGGAAGCCCGACAGCAATAAATGAGAATCCAAGCTTCAGAGTATGGAATGCTCCGTCTGATTCTATGAGCCAGATTACCAGCAGCGATAACATGAAGAAGACAACAAGTATAGGCCCAACTTTACCAAAAGGCACTTTGTAATATCTTGTCAGATCTGGTTTCTTGAACCTGAGTATAACTAGAGAGAGAAGCACACCTGCGTACATTATGAGAGCCATTGGCACAAGCAAGTGCAGAAGTGTCTCATAAGAGCCGAATCCTATGACCACAAGCACTGAGGTGAGGATAGTCTGGAAGATGATTGCCTTGTGTGGAGTATAATATTTCTCATGGATACTTGCGAACTGCTTTAAGAAAAGGCCGTCCTGAGCAAGAGCCAGTATAAGCCTTGGAGCAGAAACAACCCATCCTGCCACAGAACCTATTATTGACAGATAGACAAGTATTGTGAAGATGTCTCCTCCAGTTGATCCAAAATGAAACCTTCCTAAATCAGTGAGAGGTGTAGTTGACTTACTGAACTCCTGCCATGGAATCACACCAAGAGAGGTCACAACAGATAAAAGGCAAATCACAGAGATTGCGATTGTTCCGTATATCAATGCCTTTGGCATGACCTTTGCTCCGTCCTTTGTCTCTTCTGCAAGGAATGTCGCAGTCTCCCAGCCAAAGAAAGTCTCTGCAATGAAGAATATTGTGACAAACACTGCAGAAGCAGGGAAGACAAAGAAAGGGGTCATATTAGATAGTTGTATCTTGAAGAGACCCGGGATTATGAGAGCAATAAGAGTGCCTGTTGTTATGAACGCAAATGTCACAAGCATGAATGCTGATGTCTGCATGCCTTTGAAAGCCATGTAATTGAAGACAAAGATAAAAAAAAGGCAGATGCCTATCTTGACATATGTCAGTGGGAAAGGAAGGAGGTATTGTATTGCTCCAACAACAAGCATTGCGATTGTTATATTGCCTGCAATGAGAGTCATCCAGCCAAAGATGAAACTGGGAAATCTTCCATAAGCCTGCTTGCAGAACTCATACACACCGCCTGCTTTCGGGAACATGGATGACAGCTCTGCAAAGCACATTGAGATATAGATTGCGATCAGAGACAGAAGGAACCATGAGATTATTGATGCTGGACCTGAATACCTTGCTCCGACAGCAGGAAGGAAGAATATCCCAGTTCCCATAATAGAGTTTATTGTGATAAGAAGTATGGCCCTGAAGCTCAGCACCTTCTTTAGTTCTGCCATGAGGGTAGATAAGAGTATTTTGTATATAAATAGTTGGTTTTATTGCAGAGTAGTTAAAGCTGTTTCAGAACTCCCTTAAGAATTTTATCAACTCATTTGATTCCTCAAACTCCATGAACTCTTTCCTTGTCAGAGAAGGTATGTCTTTCTGAGATGATTTCTTCCTGCCTGAGATTAGCAGGTTGTCTGCGTCAAGAAGCCTTGAAAGAGAGGTAGTGTTAGGATTAAGCTTGTCACCCACTTCTGTCAGGATTATCTCTTCTTGTTTCCTTGCTATGACATTGAAAGGCACTTTCCTTGCCTCTGTTGCTTCAAAACCAAGCTCTGAGTATTTTTTAGTGATAGGAGTCTCTTTTCCAGAGGAAGAATAAATGCTCTGCGTGAACAGGTCAATCTTCTCGAATATTGTGTGGCCGAGAATATTATACAGCTTCTCAGCTTTCTGCACAGTTATCTGGGAGCCTTCACCATATCTGGAGATCATGCGTCTTGAAACACCAATCTTCCGTGATAGGTCTGCAAGTGATATGCCTGTCTCATCAAGAATATTCTTAAAATCACTGCCGGATATGCTGGCTGTCAAGCCAGCATTAGAGCTAAGGATATAAGGCAGCTTGTTCTCAATTGAATTCCTGAATGTGCTTAAGCTTAGGGCATAGACGCCATGCCTCATATAGACTATATTATCTTGTAGAGTCCTACCTGCTTTCTCAGCTACAATGAAAGGTGATGCTCCCATGTAGACGCTGAGTTTTTTCATCTGGTCTGCATACTCATCGGATATGGAGTTTGCATCAGAGAGAACCTTGATAAGAAGTATCCTTGCTCCTTTCCTAGCTATGATATCAAAGCAGCATCTTGTGAGGCTCTTTATTGTGAATCCTTTCTGAAGCAATAATATGCCTAGCTTGTCTGATAATCTGCCACCCATAATGACAGAATAGCATTATCCATTTAAATAGGTTTTCAAAAAGATTTATATAAGATAATATAGGCATAGGTCTAAAAGAGGTCTGAACTTATTATATAAGGTGTTTGTATGAGCTTGATGTTATTCCAGAATACAATATCTAGGGAAATAAAGCTTGTGGGCTTAGGAGCTTACACAAGAAAGAGCGGTGGAGTGAGGATAAAGCCTGCTGGCCCAGACACTGGGATAATATTCTCACATAAAGACCATACGATTGAGGCTTCAATCAAGAATGCTGTCTATGGCGGTTCAGAGATGAGGACAACAGTGCTGCAGAATGGATATAGAGTGATCTGCACAGAGCACTTGCTTGCTGCATTATCTCTTGCACATGTCACAAATGCAGAGATTGAACTTACTGATAATGATTCTCCTGATGAATTTGAGATACCTCTCTTTGACGGTTCTGCTTATCATTTTTATGAAGCTCTGCAGTCAGCAGGAATTGAGCCTAATCTTGATGAGGATTACCAGCACAAAAGAGTGCAGAAAGCATTCAGGATAATAGAGCCTATTGAGGTTACACAGGATGGAAGGTCTATGACAGCACTTCCTCTGGATAAATATACTACCAAAGATTACTTCAGGCTGTATGTAGAGATAGATTATAAGAATCCTGCAATAGGCAGGCAGAATGTCGAGCTCACTTTTGATGGAATACATAAAAAAGATCTTGAATGCCTTCTGATGTCAAGGACATTCTGCTTCAAAGAAGATCTTATCAAACTAGAGAAAGCAGGGGACCAGAATATTGTGGATCTTGCAAGCAAGTATGTCATGGTGATTGATGAAATGGGAAATCCTGCCAAGAAACTTGGAGGCTTTAAGTACTTTGATGAAGCAGTACTGCACAAGACAATAGATGTCATAGGAGACCTTTCCCTGCTTGGCTATCCAATCATCGGAGAGGTAAGGGCAGTCAAGCCAGGCCATGAGATAAACCAGAGAATGGCAATGAAAATATACCTGGAAGCCCAGAAAGAGAATGGAAAAGCAGAGCTAGTGTTTATTGACTGATGATTGAATGGGATTGACCGCAAAATATAAAACAGGAGCTTGATTAACCATGTACATGAAGGTAACAATATCAGGAAAACCAGGCTCTGGCAAGAGCACTGTTGCCAAGCTTGTTGCAGAACAGCTAGGATACACACATCATTCTATGGGAGACCTGCAGAGGCAGATTGCAAAAGAGAGAGGCCTGACAATGCTTGAGCTTGCTGCGCTCGAGGAAAAAGACCCATCCATTGACAAAGAGATTGACGAGAAGCAGAAGTATATTGGCCAGACAGAGGATAACTTTGTCATGGATGGCAGGATAAGCTATCATTTTGTGCCTGACTCAATCAAGATATTCCTTGATATTGATGATGAGGTAGGTGCAGAAAGGATATTCAAAGAAAAGAGGGCTGACGAGAAGTTCTCAACTCTTGAGAAAGCAAAAAGAGAGATAGCGCAGAGAGTGGAGTCTGAAAAGAAAAGATACAAAGAATTTTATGGCCTGGACCATTATGACCTGAAGCAGTATGACAAGGTGATTGACACAACCAACATGACAGTAGAACAGGTTGTTGAGAAGATTGTAAGCATGGTCAAAGAATGATTCTAAGTTGATATAATTATTTTAAAATATTGTAAATAAAATTTATTCTGAACAGACGCCGCCCACATGACAGCAGATGGCCATGCTCACTATGTTCGCATGTCCTACTCGGCAGCCCGCAACTGGTTACGCTCTGTTGACACGCAATGTGGAGCTTGCAGCTCCACTCCGCGGCTTTGATACTTTA
>JAHJCS010000152.1 GCA_018812465.1 Nanobdellota archaeon
AGCTTGACATCGATTGAGCTCTTTGTAGCGCCAGTATCAATCCTTGCAGCAACCTCTTTCTTGCTTTTAGGACCATATACAACTATTCTCTCATTTAAGCCTACGACTGTCCTGTTCTTGTACTGGACAATTATATTACTGCTTGCAACTGACATATCCAAGCCTATAATCTTATGGTTTATAAAATTAACTGTAACCGAGCTTTAGGGCCTTTATTCATCACTCTCTAATGGTTAAAATAGAAAGATTTAAATACTAGTAGGATAACTGATTTATATATAAAATGGTAAACTTAGAAGATCACTTAGTTGATGTAACCCATATAAATGTTAATGGGAACCCTGCAGGTGTAATAGACGTTCTAATAAAAGAAGGCATTGATGCCAGAATGCAGGCAAGAATCCAGGATGCTGAAGATCATTACAGGACTGCTTACAGCCTGGCTGTCAAGCATAGGTTTTCTCTTGGTCAACAGAGCCATGCTTTTGAATCATATCAATCTGATTTCTGCACCAACATGGGTGACCTTAGGAGAATAGAAACCAGGATAGAAGAAGCAGTTGATTTCTTTGACAAAGCGATTGAAGTCATAAAATACAAAAATACTCCAGAGACAAACCAAAAGAAAGCCAAAGCATTGGAGTTCAGAAGTCTTGTACATACACAGCACACTCATAACTATGATCAGGCAGTCTCTGATTCAAGAGAGGCTCTTAAGCTGTACACTGAACTTGAGAATCAGCCAAAGATAGCACGGTTGAGATCTATGTATGCAGTAGCTTTATCCTTGGCAGATCCAGTCAATAACTATGCAGAAGCAGATATTCAATGTTTTCAGGCGATAAATTATCTTATCTTAAGCATACAATCAAGCATGGACTCAGGAGTGAAAAAGCAGGAATTCCATAACCTGGGTGATGCTTACCATTCTTCTGGAAGAGTGAACTCAATGAGAGGCAACCCCCTCAGGGCAATATCTGACTATAGGAGTGCTTTGAATTCATTCAGGTTTGCAGGAGAGAACAGCATAGGTTCATCAGCCATTGTCCATGCAAGAATGGCTCAAGAATACGCGCATGTTCCTGAATCACAGGATATGGTGGCTCACCACCTCGAGGAGTACGAGAAAATAAGGAATCAGAATCCCTGCCCTATACAGAAAATAGTTCTTCAAGAGATTGAGCCTATGATAGAATCATTGAAGCATTGTCAATAATCTTATACATTCTCAAATAATTTCAATGCTCTGTCTCCTAAAGTAAGAACAAACCCTGCAAGCTTTGGGCCTCTCTCTTTTTTCAGCAGCACCATATACGCTGCTTTGAAGAAGTCCTTGACCTCAATGTCAGTCTCTTTGCAGATCTCATAGAATTCATTATGGAGCTCCTGTTCTTTGTACTTCTTTTTCCTGATTCTCTCTGCAACAGCATGGAGCGCGTTCTTCTGCTTTTCATCAAGCACAAGATCAGGGTCAACTTTGTCCTGGATTGCGAATTTTACTTCTTCTGGAGCATACTTGTCAAGCCAGTTCTTGGCATCTCTTAGTCTTTCAAGGACATAATGTTCATCAATGCCTGACATCTCTTCTGGAAGATGCTCCATCTTCCTTAGTATATCTATTGCAGCCTGCTCATCACCCAGGCTTATCTGAAGAGTTGTTGCTGCGAATGCAAGAGGTATCTGGATAGGCATATTCTTTGGAATATCTCCGACATGAGACAATTCATAGATCCTCTTCTGCTGGTTGTATTCCTTGTCCTCAACCTGCTCTTTTTTGAAATAGACTCTTTCTGTGTAATCATAACGGTCATACAGAAGTATAAGGTCATTCCTTCCTTCTGGGTCAAAGTCAAGCACAGTGTGAGGTCTTGATTTTATGAGCAGGTATCTTATCATCTTTGGTGAGAGGGTTTTTGAGATATCAGCAAAACCTACTCCTGTTCCTTTTGAAGTTGACATCTTCTTTCCGCCTACTGTGAAGAATTCATAGCCTTTTCCTATCTCAGTCCTTGTTGAAGGATAAGGCGGAGGATA
>JAHJCS010000153.1 GCA_018812465.1 Nanobdellota archaeon
ATGAAATACAATGCCTGCAGAGCAAGTATAAACAGTTCCATAAATTCCATATTCACACCAGATGCACTAGGTAGGTTACAATTATTCCTAATGCGATTCCTACAATAACCTGAGTCAGCGAATGACCTGACAGCTCCCTCACAGAATATTTACTATGAAGCTTCAGGGCTTTGAGTATAAGATTGAGTATGCTTGTGTGATGGCCTACAGCCCTCCTGATAGTCAAAGAGTCATAGATAGTCATTATTGCTATGACCAGCACAACTGCAAACAGAGCTGATGACTTCTGCACAAAATATACAGAAGTAGCAAGAGCAGAGACAACTGCTGAATGGCCAGAAGGCATGCCTCCGGTTGAGAAGAACAGATGCATGTTCAGCTTCTTCTCAGTTATATAAGCTAAGGTTATCTTTATTGTCTGTGCAAGTATCACTGCAATAAGGCAGGAAAGGAATATTTTGTTCAATAATATATCTGTTAACATTCAATCACCTCATATTATTTTCTTTATTCTGAATGAGCTTATCATAAGAGCTCCTGAAACCAGGAAGACAATGAAATAATATTTCAAAGGAAGCATTGCAAGATAAGCTATCGGAAAGATTATTCCATTGAAAGTTATAGGCATACCTTCATAGCCTCCATTTATCTTTGTGACGCTGAATCATGCAAGCCTGAGTGCTCCGCACAGCACAAAAATCACACAGGAAGCTGCAAGCACAGTTGACCAGATACCATAGACTCCTGAACCTGCATAGACCAGGCCAAAAACAGCAGGAGCCACCCCAAAAGAGATCACATCAGACAATGAATCCAGCTCTTTGCCGAACTCATGGGTCTTGTTCAGCTTTCTTGCTACCTTGCCGTCAAGATAATCAAACAGCACAGCAACAACAAGAGATGCGACTGCCAGGAAGAAAACCCTATTGACAGAGAAATATATTGAGAGCACTCCAAAAGAGGCATTGAGCAATGTGAAGATATCTGGTATCTGCAGGTGTTTATTGATTCCCATTTTACTCTGTTTCTACTCTGTTTCTACTCAGTTTCTACTCTTTTTTTGCGATGATTGTCTCGCCATCAATGACTTCCTGGCCTTCAACCACATTCAGCCTGAGCTTTGATGATCTAGGTATTATAAGACATACCTGGCTGCCCAGCTTTATAAGGCCAATATCCTGCCCTTTTTTAATGTTTTGGTTATTCTTCACAAAACACTTTATCCTGTTAGCGACAAACCCTGCAATCTGTATGACCTTAATATTGCCGAACTTTGTGCTGATGAGTATCTCATTCTTCTCATTCATGAAGGTTGCTTCAAGATTCTGTGCTCCAAGCACTGCATTAAAGAGCTTTCCTTCTGTATATTTTACTTTCAGCACTTTGCCATCAAAAGGAGCTCTCTGGAAATGAACATTAAATGGAGTCATGACAATCACAATCAACCAGCAGGATTTCCCAACATCACTTGTGAGGGTCTTTATCTTACCGATCATGCCTTTTTTTATCATAAGATTCTTCTGCTGAACATCAATTATCTTTATTATCCTGCCATTTGCAGGAGAGACCAGGCTATCGCCTTTAGGGATGCTCCTTTTTGGGTTCCTGAGGAACCATATCCTGTAGAAAAGGAAGAATAGAATAAGAAGTGTGGCAACCAAAGATACAGCATAAGAGATATAGATAAGAGCCATTTTATTTCTTCAGAAGAAGCTCAGCAACAAGCTGCTCTGGATCCTGCTTGGTATTCCTGTATTTAGGCTCGCTCATATGATCATCCTTGAACTGGGAGCACTCCTTCTTGCCTTCCCAGTAGAACCAGCATCTATCCATGAATATGTTCCAGCTTGCGCATTCCTTGCATACATCGCTTTTTGGGTCCATGGATACAAAATTAGGAGGTTTTATATATAAATCTTTTGCTTGACCCTACCAAAAACTATTTAAATAAACCCCTTTATTTTCAGCTTAAAGCCCCTGTAGCTTAGCAGGTAGAGCGCGTGGCTGTTATCTGGCATTTTATGCCTGGAAGATACCACGAGGTCATCAGTTCGAGTCTGGTCAGGGGCGCTTTATACTTATATGGGCCTATAGCTAGCTATATGGAGCAAGCTAAGAGGGATTTTCTCAATTTGGTCGGGAATCCCTCAACCTTTCGGCCTGAAAAAATGTATTG
>JAHJCS010000154.1 GCA_018812465.1 Nanobdellota archaeon
ATATCAGATTTCTTTGGGCCTGTCTTATCCTCTCTCTTGTAGAATATCAGGCTGTTCTCAATATTCCCTTCCCTTAGCTTAAGCCTTCCGTTGCATGTGTTAAAATAAGTGTCAATCTGATGGTCTGTTCCCTTGAAGTCAGCTTTCTCTCTGAGAAGGATATCCCTTATCCTGGCATGATCAGAGCATCTTGCTTTTATCTCTATATTCTTGTGAGGCATAATCCTGGGTTATCAAGCTTGTTTAAATCGTTTTCTGAAACTACTTAAAATATGCAGGAAATCTTTATAAATAGGCTATTTGCGCGCTTATCCATGGCTGGTTTTTATAGTCTGAAAGATTCAGAAAAAAGAGTGATTGTCGGAAGTACTCCCCCTATGAAAGATATATTCATGACCTTAGACAAGCTTGTCAAGCTCAAGAATCCTCCACGCATCCTGATAACTGGAGAGACTGGGGTGGGCAAAGAGCTTGTCGCAAGAGCTCTGCATTATAATAACTGCAGGAAATCTAAGAATTTTGTGGCATTGAACTGCGGAACCTTGCCTGAGAATCTCATAGAGACCGAGCTCTTCGGCTACTGCAGAGGAGCATTCACTGGTGCATACAAAAAAAGCCCAGGTCTATTAGAGGCTGCTGACAGCGGCACACTTTTCTTTGATGAGATTACAGAGATGCCTCTTATTATGCAGGCCAAGATCCTGAGATTCTTGAATGACGGCGAGTACACTCCTGTAGGGGAGGCCAAGCCAAGATATTCATCAGCAAGAGTCATCTGCGCAACCAACCAGGACCTTGTCAAAGCTGTTGAGTCAGGCAGTTTCAGGAAAGACCTTTATTATCGTGTGAATGTGATGGAGATTGCTATACCTGCCCTGAGGGAGCGTGCTGAGGATATACCTCAATTAGTGGGGTATTTCATAAGCAAGTACACTGTTCCTGGAGAGCTTCCAAAGACTTTCTCAGGTGAAGCTATGGCAAAGCTTCAGCAGTACAACTGGCCAGGAAATGTTAGGGAGCTTGAGCACTGTGTGTATCAGGCCATTGTTCTTTGTCCTGATAAAATAATACAACCTGGATATATTTCTCTTGGATGAGTTCTTATGAAAAGAGTTTTATACTTCTAAAAAATACATCTTTTATGGAAGAGAAAGAAGTTCCTGATCCGGACATCCCTGAAGAAGACGAAGAACCAAGCAGGATAATGAAATTGCTCCTGGCTATTGGTGCGATAATGTTGATACTTCTTATGTTGTCTTATTTTATCGCAGGCCCATACACCATAGATATAATAGGAAGCATGCTGACAAGCTCAAAGATGGATCATCTTTCTGTGCATGGTGATGGTTTTGTCGTGATGTTTGAGAAGCCTGCATATGATGAGCTTAAGAGCATTTATCTTGAGACGCAGGACAAGGAGTTTAAGGCCTGCCTAAAAGGAGATTATGAGAATGAGATGTACTGGGTCAGGGAGATATTCTTCCCAGAGCAGAGAGGCACCTTCAATCAGGTGATTTATTCAGAATGTCCCTCTGACACCATCGTGAGCCTGCACTCACATCCTTACAAGCACTGCAGGGCATCAGAGCAAGATTTCAGGAGCTTTGAAGAATTCAGGAAGACAAGTCCAGATGCAGTTATGATAATAATGTGCGAGCTGGATAGGTTTTATGTTTATAGATAGCTGGAATCTTAAAAAGCTTTAAATATCAGGGTTATATATCTATATATAATGGCAAAAAGAGCTAGTGTAATATTATTTCTTATCATCTTTTCAGTGTTTCTTGTGTCCTGTGAGTATGATGTAGACCTTGCTGGTGAGGCTTTTAATGCAGTTAATTATAGAAACCAAGCAAGCACATGGGACTGCAAGATTATCAACAGCAGGCTCAGTCTTGATCTGCAGAGAGCATCTCTGGTTGAAGATGCCATGATAACTAACGGATGCCTTGATGAGAAGCAGTTCTTTGCAGAGGAGATACTGCCTCAGCTTGAGGTATTCAAGAATAATATTGTTTCATTTGATTGCAAAAAACTTTCTTTGATGTATGAGAATCACCAGGGAAGAATAGGTGTATTGAATGAGATTGTCGAGGAAAATCAGTGCGGCCCAAAGATCAAGAAAGGAGATGCTGATGGTGATGGAATAATAGGGCCAGGTGATATTGCTAAGATGGATCTGTATATTGCAGGTATGGATGCGCATTGTAAGGATCAAGAGAAGAATGAGATTGACTGCTTGATTGTCTTTGACATGGATTCTGATGGAAAAGTGGATTCATATGATAAAGGCCTATGGGGGGCATTGTTCTCTAATACAGCACTTTACTGCAATATTGAGAATGAGGATATAATCTGCTCTGATTATGAGATCAGGACAGATGGTATAAGCATTGTGATAAAGAATTCTAATCCTGATGGTTTTGTGATAAAGGATATCAATTTTATAACTATCGGAGCATTGGGAAGTGTTGTAGGAGACTGCATGAATCCTGGTGTCAACAAAGAGGTTCCTGCTCTGAGCACAATAAAATTTGATTTTCCATGCAATACTTTCAAAGAACAGGCTGGCCAGATTGCTGAGCTTGAGATGAGCCTGGCTGTTACAGATGAATTGCCAGTCACTCCAGTTGAACCAACAGAAGAGGTTGTTAAAAAGACTACTGAGATTATTGCAGAAACAGAAGAGGAAATAGTTGAAGATGCATTTACTTTTGTTGAAGATACTGATACAGATAGTGATATTGTGGTCATAGAAGAAAGACAAGTTCTTATTGTCAGAGGAAGCATGACTGGTATTATTAAGGAAGGTGTTGTTCAGCTTTCATTCTGCAATGATAATGGTGTTTGCGAGCCAGATCTTGGAGAAGGGATAGGATGCAATGATTGTGTTATCCAGGCTTGTGAGTCTGTTATGAATGATTACTTGATTCCAATAGGGCAGTCTGTTGTGTTTGACTGCACTAGTTCACATGAGATTGTTCTGAATGATGTTGTTCCTGGTTCTTGTGTCCTGAGTGTTGATGGTGATGCTGTAAGTATTGCTGGAGGCTCTTCTCAGAATGTTGGCGAGCTTACAATCAGTGTGACTGACGTCTCTGCTGGTGATGGTTTTTGCGGGTTTTCTGTGAGCTGTGATAATTGCGGAGTCCAGAGAGAGCTGTGCACTGATACTGATGCAACACCTCAGTTTCCTGATGGGAAGAATTTCAATGTTGTTGGTGTCTGCAATGACAGCCTTGGCAGGAGTTTTGTGGATTCATGCAATCCAAATGTGTTCGGCAGGGTGAATGAAGCATTCTGCGAGAATGATAGATGCAATTTTGTAGCTTATGATGATGTATGTCCTGATGGTTGTGTTGATGGTTCTTGTGTTGGAGCTGTTGCTGTCTGTAACAACAACGAACAGTGCGAGGCTGATCTTGGTGAGAATGCTGAGAACTGTCCTGGAGACTGTGCTGCTCTGCCTCAATGCGATAATGATGGTGTCTGCGATCCAGGAGAGACTGCAGAGAACTGTGGGGATTGTAAAGAACAAGCCCAGCCATTCATATTCAGCAAAACTATGGGACCGGGAGGGGGGATTGTCAGGGCATTGACAATATCCGAATCAGAACCAAACATCCTGGTTGCTGGAACAGATGCAACTGGATGGTACATAACTGAAGATGGCGGAATGAATTGGGAAGATATTGGTATTCCCCATGTACCTGGTGCTGAGAATGGGATTGGAATTGATTATAATGATCCAAATAATATATACATCGGGAATATCAATGGGATATACACCTCACATGATAAAGGTGGTGAATGGAAGAAGACTTTTTCAAGAGAAGACTTTCGCCCTGAATGTGAAGGTATAATAGGCGAAGGAGGAGGAATGTGTGGCATGGGCATCTCAAGATCAGACACAAGCATATTATTTGCAGGGACTATGGGCGGTTGTATCTACAAAAGTGTAGATTCAGGAGAAACCTGGGAATTCAGTGGAAAAGTATCTGATTATATGGTCCATACATTGTTGTTCCATCCAGAAAATCCTGATATTGCTTATGTCGCAACAGGATATTGGGATTTAGGAGGTACAAGAGGGACTGGTGGAGAAGAATATCCTGGGCCTGGTGAGGGCATGTTCAAGACAACTGATGGAGGCCATACTTGGTTTCCGATTAATAATGGAATCCCCACTTGGTTTCACAAAGATTGGCAAAAAGAGCTTATCACTGTCAATGGACTTGCAATGGATCTTGACAATCCGGATATCCTGTATGCTTCCATCAATAGGTGGGATAGCCTATATAAAACAACCAATGGGGGACAGGATTGGTCTAAAGTTATTGGACTTGGAAACACTATTGACTCTATTGCCATAGATCCAACAAATACAAGCACAATCTATTGCAGTAATCAAAAGAATAATCTAAAGAAATCAACAGATGGTGGCCAGACCTGGAACATAATAAGAGGCACGCAGCTTACTAACAATCCTTTCTTTTTACGTATGGTGGTTGATCCAAAGAACCCAAGCAATGTTTATGGGGCATCTTATTACAAAGGTGTTCTGAAATCCTCTGATTATGGGGAAACATGGAACAGATCAAGTAATGGATTAAATACTCTTACTACTTATTTTGTTAAAGCTGACCCACTTGATTCAAACACAGCATATGCAGGTCCTTCTGAATCTGCTCTATTCAAAACAGGTAATGGCGGTGACCTATGGGAGTTTGTATTTGAATTCATAAGTTATGGTTATATATATGGAATACTGACTGATCCAGAAACAGACCCAATTACTATGTATGTTGGGATAGGGTGGCAGGGTGGATCGACCAATGCTGGAATGTTCAAATCAGAAGATGCAGGCCAAACCTGGAAGCAGATAATTGAAGGGATGGGAGAAAGAGCTGTCAGCATTGTGAATGAAAGACTTAATTTTAAATGTAATACCTGGGCATGCAATTTTTTCTATGATACTGAAGAAAGATCCAACTCTGCACTAGGCGTACAAAAAGAAGTTAGAGGGGGAAGTCTTTCGCCTCTTTCACCTGATGGTGTGAACAACGAGATTATCTTTCCTGATGATCCATATTCTCCTACAGGTTCTATCTGGATACCTGTCAGTCCAGGAGAAACCTATAATATCAATTACAGATATAAAGGTCATTTCAGCAATTTCGATATCCTGTTAAATTCAGATCAAAGTGGCGAAACGATAGAAGAGGATCTTAATAATCGAGATGGAAGGTTAGGAGGGTCATATTCCATATTATACCGTGACAGCAGATGGGATGACCCAACAAGATTCTTGTTTAAGGATGCTTCATTCTCATTCACAATTCCAGAAGATGGAGAATCAATAGCTATACGTGTGGATACTATAAAAGACACTATTTCTTACTTTGATGACATCTCTCTTACAAAGGAAGGTTCAACAACAAATATCCTTGAGAATGGAGACTTTTCCGAAGGACTGAACCATTGGAGTTATCCTATTGGCCAGGAAAATATAAATATATATTACCTGGAAATTGATCCTAATGACCATCAAACAGTCTATGCTGGAACAGAAACCGGAATAGTGTATAAGACAACAAATGGAGGGGAAGATTGGAAGAACATAAATGGAATAATGAATTTTGATCCTATCAATATTATCCAGACACATCCGAATGATCCAGATACTATTTTTGTTGGTTCAAACAGTAAGTATTCTGATGGAGGAG
>JAHJCS010000155.1 GCA_018812465.1 Nanobdellota archaeon
GCAGAAGGAATACTCATTGCAGGAGCTCCTGGAATGGGCAAGTCAACATTCGCCCAGGCTCTCGCAGTATACTACTCAAACCAGAATAAGATAGTCAAGACAGTTGAGGCTCCTCGCGACCTGCAGCTTCCTGACTCAATAACACAATACTCAATAAGCCATGGCTCAGCACAGGAGATACATGACATCCTGCTGCTCTCAAGACCAGATTACACAATATTCGATGAGATGAGAAACACTGAAGATTTCAGGCTCTTCACTGATCTGAGGCTTGCTGGAGTCGGCATGGTGGGTGTTGTTCACGGCACAAATCCGATTGATTCTATACAGAGGTTCATCGGAAGAATAGAGCTTGGCGTGATTCCTCAGGTTGTTGATACAGTCATATTCATAAAAGATGGTAAAGTGGGCAAGGTCTTCAATGTTAAAATGTGTGTCAAAGTGCCTTCTGGAATGACAGAAGCAGACCTTGCAAGGCCTGTTGTGACAGTCAATGATTTTGAAACAGGAAAACTTGAATATGAGATATACTCTTATGGTGAAGAGACTGTAGTCATACCAGTCAAGGCTGAGATTGGATCTCCACTGCATAAGCTCGCAGCAGAGGGCATTAGAAAGGAATTGAGCAGGTATTCTGAATCAGTCAGGGTGGATGTTGTGTCAGACAACAAGGCCATAATCTATGTCCCTGAGGACAATATTGCCATGATAATAGGCAAGAAAGGCCAGAACATAGATTTCATTGAGAAGAAGCTTGGAGTGAGCATTGATGTGCAGCCTTTGACAAAAGCAAAGAAGGATGAGAAGACAAACACAATAGAATATGATGCCCAGATAGGAAAGAACAATATAATATTCTTCCTCATGGAGAAGGACAAGAACAAGGATATTGATATAGTAGTCAATGGGGATTATCTTCTCACAGCAAAATCATCAAAGAAAGCGATAATAAAGATCAAGAAAGATAACAAGATTGCCAGGATAATAATTGAGGCAATCAACAAAGGAGAAGACATAAAGCTTGTGTACTGAGAATCATTGTTCAGAGGAATCTCTTTTTCTTAGAAAGATGCCAGGACTCTGCCTGAACCTTATTTTTTCTAATAAGGCTGGATGAGGAATCCCATTTATCATAGGTATACCATACGGATCAGATACTGTCTCTGAGTCTGATAATTCAGGAGCTGCTTCAAGCATGCTGTCAATAGTATCCTGCATCATCCTCAGGTTCATCATTATCATCAGGGAAAGCTCATGCTTTATAATAGGAGAATAGGTTGTTGACTGATGCACAAGATCAAGAGCCAGTGCGTGCATATCATTAGCTCCGCTGGATATGCTGACAGAATGATAACTATCAGCCTGCTTCTTAAGATTCTCAAGAGTATTGGAAAGATCTAACATCTTCTCAAACAGATCGCCAGAATAATCACGAGGAAATGAGAATCCAGTCCTGTTTATCCTAAGCTCTTTCTCTCCGAAGGTGCATTCTTTGCTTGTGAAGATATATTCTCCTTTTACAGGATATTCAACATGGGTCAGATGAGGAAATCCCCCATAGATGAACCGTTCAAGCTGGCCCATAAGAATATGGCTCTCAGAGCATGCATGAAGATAATCAAATGGCCTGAACAGAGAACAGCAGATTGTCCTGAACTCTCCATCTATAAGAATATGTGTGGCAAGACCTCTGTCAAGTAAAGGTTCTTTCTTTAGATCTGTGATTCCATCTTGCCCAGGTTTCTGCTCATAAGAATCAGAAGAATCAGGGTCAGACACAGGAATGAAACCAAATGGAGAAGTGTTCTCAATCTCAAAAGCAACACCCTGCTCAGGATGGACATGGACAAGTTTTCCAGCAGGAAACTTTCCTTTAGTCTCCTCATAAATATAGATTTTCCGCTTAGGATCATACTCAAGCCCAGCCAGTTCTTCTGGTGTAAGCAAAGATAAGAGAGAAGCATCTCTATTAGGGTTCTCCGGTGTTAAAGCATACCCTCTTTTTAGTTCTGTATAATCTGTTGTCAGCACTATTGGTCCCTCGCGGAACCCCCAAAACAAAGTGAGTTAGACCTGTTTTGTATTTAAATGTTGTGCAAAATAACCTAAAACTATATATATAGAATTAGTATTTACAGACAAAAATGGTTGAAAAGACCAACAAGCTAATTAAAGAATTTCTAAATAATAAATTGGATCCTGAGATGGGAATAAAATGGTGGGATGTAAAGAGAATTCATAATATTGAAAAACTTATTGAGAATCTTGAGAGGCTGAGGAATGATCTGACTCGCGAAGAACTGGAAGAACTGGATATAGATAGTTTGAAAGAATTACTTAATATGATCTGGTCTCATTACAAAGAAGATTACTCAGAAGGATATCATAGTAGATTAAAACCATTTGATACAGTAAAATACATTGACAATAAAATTGATACCATAGTGGACTTTCTGAAATACCATCTTAATTACAAACTTAAACAGGACATAACAACTTTAGAAAGAAAAGAATTGGCCATTGTTATCCATGAGAATATTAATTTAGTGATGTATTATTTGACAGAAAAAAAACCAGAAACTTTTCCAGATTATAGGGCTTCTTTGATGTATTATGATATTACTTCTGTAATAATGGCGTTCACTCCAACAACCAGAAAGGATTTTGAAAGAGTCAAAACATTGTTTGAAAAAGAAAGAAAAGAAATAACTGAAGAAAATTTGAAAGAAATACTTCAACTTTGCTTTAAAGATAAGAGAATATGTGAGATTGGTGGGGCATTCCTGATTGGATTCAAAGAATTTGGAGCTGATGTGCTTGATTCAAAAGGAAAACCTCATCATATAGATCCAGATTTTATTACAGGGGATAAAAACGAAGAGCTTGTAAATCTCAAGAACTGGAAAAGGTTATTTGGAAAAAAACCAGATTTTGATATCACAGCTAGCAGCAGTGTTATTGACTCAGGCAGCGGTGTTCATGAGATGATCACAAAAGATATGGAAAAAGATATCAAAAAAATTGATCCTGGATTTGGTTACAGAAATTTTGACTATGCTGCTATTATGGAACTATTTTGCATTTTCTCAAACTTGACAAAGGTTGGGGGATTTAGCATCCACACAGAAGATATTAATTATAATAAGTTTATAGGTGTTCCAATGACAATGATTGCTGCCGTACCAGTTAGAGAGCATAGATCTGTTTATGTTTACCAGAAAACAGCTGATAAGGATATAAGTTATGATGGTTTCTTAGAAATGTATAAAAGAGATCATGAAGATAAAGTGTATAAACCAAAGCAGAAAAACCCAGCAGAGAAACAAAGACAAGTTGCTTAATCCAAGCCAAAACCTTTTTAAACCATATATTACTCCTTCTAAGCTAATATGCTCGACATAAACCTTATCCGGGAAAATCCAGGTATTATAGAGGCTGATCTCAAGAAAAGAGGGAATAAAGAGAAGTCAAAGCAGCTAAATGACCTGATTGAGAAGGACAAGAGATGGAGACAGCTCAAGTTCGACTTCCAGAAGATCCAGGCTGAGAAGAATTCTATTTCAAAAGAGATAGCTGAAAGGAAGAAGCAGGGAAAGAAGGTTGATGACCTCCTGAAAAATCTGAAAGAGATTCCTGAGAAGATAAAGAAATTCAATGCAGATATTGGAAAGCTTAAGAGCGAGATTGATTCTTCATTAATGAATATGCCAAACATCCTGCACAAATCTGTTCCTGTAGGAAAGGATGACACAGAGAATGAGCTTGTAAAGGAATGGAGCAAGAAGCCTGGCTTCAAGTTCAAGCCAAAGAGCCATGTTGATATCCTAAAGCTGCTTGATATCGGAGACACAGAGAGGGCTGCAAAAGTTGCAGGAGCAAGATTCTATTATCTCAAAGGAGACCTTGTAATGCTTGACTTTGCGCTCCAGCAGTTCGCTCTTGAATTCCTGAGAGGAAAAGGATTTGTTCCAGTATATCCTCCATTCATGATGAACAGGAAAGCATATGAAGGGGTCACAGACCTTGGTGATTTTGAGAGCGTGATGTACAAGATAGAGGATGAGGATCTTTATTTGATAGCTACATCAGAGCATCCATTGACAGCAATGCACATGGATGAGGTCATTGACCCAGATAATCTTCCTATAAAATATGCTGGTCTGAGCGCGTGCTTCAGGAAAGAAGCAGGAGCGCATGGAAAGGACACCAAAGGAATATTCAGGGTGCACCAGTTCACAAAAGTTGAGCAGATAATATTCTGCAGTCCAGAGGATTCATGGAAATTCCATGAAGAGCTGATAAAAAATGCAGAGGAGCTGTTCCAGAAGCTTGAGCTTCCTTACAGGATTGTGAATATCTGCACAGGAGACATCGGAACAGTCGCTGCAAAAAAGTATGACCTTGAGGTCTGGATGCCTGTTCAGGACTGCTATCGCGAGGCTGTGTCATGCTCAAACTGCACTGATTACCAGGCAAGAAGGCTCAATATAAGAATGGGAAAGGAAGGGGCTGACAAGCAGGTCCTTCACACGCTCAACAGCACTGCAATAGCAACTGGAAGGGTTATGGTGGCAATAATAGAGAATTTCCAGAACCCAGATGGAAGCATTAATATACCAAAAGTATTGCAGCCATACATGAATGGTCTTAAGATCATAAAAACAAGGAATTAAGGAGGGATGATCATGCCAAAAGATATTGAAGATGAAACAATTGATGAAAAGGATGAGTTCATAGAGGACACTGATGAGAGACCAGAGTCTAGGGATGAGAAAAGAAAAGAGATGGACACTGGAGAGCTTGATGAAGATCCTTATTCAGAAGTAGGCAGAGAGAAGCTTGTTGAAGATGATGAGATGGAAGATTGGGAGCAGGGCTTTGCCAAAGGCGCAGAAGCAGGTGGCAGAGATGCCAAGTGCAGGTATTGCGGCAAGATAATCATAGACAAAGAGGGTGTTGTAGAAAGGAAAGTCAATGGAGAACTGTGCTTCTTCTGCTCTGAAGAACATGCAGAGAAGTATGTGAAAAAGAAGGAATGATGCATTAAATTTATATAGATGCTTTGTATAGGTGAGATTATGGAGATGATAGAGGTATTGGTTCTGAGTATTGGAGCAATAGCAGTGCTGCTCCTGTTAAGGCAGGTGCTTATGAAGAAAGCCCAGAAGACTTCTGATATAAAAGCATTGTACAGGAAGATAATCCTCTCAGAAGAGTATAAGGTAAAAGGCAGATTTGAGGACTGATCCTGGCTCTATAATTAGCAAAAACTATATAAAACAACATCAGTTTCTTGGCTTTATGGGGGTCTTTAAGGATATGCTTGGTTCTGGAGAGACACTTTTCAGAGACCATGTTCCATTGGATTATGATTACCTGCCAAAGCAGGTTCCGTTCAGGGAGTCTGAGCAGAAGCAGATATCATTATGCATAAAGCCTCTTGCATATGGCAGGAATGGCAGGAACCTGTTCATCCATGGAGGCCCTGGAATAGGAAAGACTGTAGTGTGCAAACATCTTCTAAAATCACTTGATGAAGAAGAAGGTATGGAAGAAGAAGTTGTGCCATTATACATCAACTGCTGGCAGAAGAACACTTTCTATAAGATAATGATTGAGATATGCGACATGATAGGATACAAGTTCACGCATAACAAGAAAAGCGATGAACTGTTCAAGATAGTCAAGGAGTACCTCAACAAGAAATCAGTTGTATTTGTGCTTGATGAGGTTGACAAGCTTGAGGAGCAGGACTTCATCTACAATGTCCTTGAAGAGATCTACAAAAAGACACTTATACTCATAACCAATTACAAGGAATGGATAGTCAACCTTGATGAGAGGATCAAATCAAGGCTGACAGCAGAGATAATGGAGTTCAAACCGTACAATAAAGACCAGGCTTATGGTGTGCTCAAAGAAAGACTGCAATTCTCTTTTGTGCCTGATGTATGGGATGAAGAAGCATTCAGGATAGCTGCAGAGAAAGCCTATGAGATAAAGGACATCAGGTCAGGTCTTTACCTATTGAGGGAAGCAGGCAATGCAGCAGAGGATTCAAGCAGCAAGAAGATAACAATAGAGCATGTCAAGAAAGCTATCGGAAAGCTTGAGGAGTTCAGCATAAAGAACAAGGAGACCCTTGAAGATGAGACAAAATTCATCCTTGAGATAATAAAGAAGAGTTCTTGCAACAAGATAGGAGAGATATTCAAGGAATACCAAAAAGAAGGCGGAAAAGCAGTCTACAAGACATTCCAGAGGAAAGTGAGCAAGCTCGCTGAGGACAGGTTTATCTCTGTGAAGAAGATAATGGGAGGATCAGAAGGGACGACAACAATAATAAACCATTCAGGCAGTGTGAAGAAGCTTACTGATTTCTGAGATTATTTGAGTAAAATATTTATATGGAACTTGTTTAATTTCTAGTATGAGAGATGAATATTTGATTATGATATTGCTGATGAGTTTGTTATTTCTCACCGCATGCTCTAAGACAGAGAACTGCAGCCAGTATGAAAATTATGAAGACTGCCCAGAATCATGCAGCATATGCCCGCCATGCCCTGCTTGCAGTTCTATCTCATGCCAGACTCCAGAATTCTGTGAGAGCATGGGATATGATAAAAACTGGTACACCAGTGAGTAGGTGATTGATGGGAAGGTTCCAGCCAAAAGCACATCCGGATTTCTGGAGAATAGTAGAAGACAGGACATGGTTCTATGTCATATCAGGGACAATCATCGCAATTCTTGTTTATATAATGATAAAATATTGATTTAGAAATTGCTGTGAAGTCAGTATCTTACTGCAAACTCTGAGAACTCTTTCTTTGGCTTCTCTTCTTTGAGATCAACACTATCAACCCTGGCCAGCATCGGTCCTTTCCTGCAGTAGACTATCAGGGAATCAACAGCAGAACCCTCTCCTTCAGCAACAACTTCTACCCCATCTGGAACATTCTTTACCCAGCCGGTTATGCCAAACTCCCTGGCCTTTTTCCTTGTGTTTGCTCTGAAGAAGACGCCATGCACACGGCCTTTGATGAGAAGATGGACACGCTTCATAATTGATGACATTATTTGATTATTTATAAAACTTTTTGATAGAATTTTGAGTAGTGCACAGGACAGGATGAACAACACAATACAAGCTCTTAACCGCGATTAATAGGGTGTTTTAACAAAAAATCATGCTCACTGGCCACTGGACATGAGCTCGTGAGGTATTTAAATCAAACAGGTAATGTTATACTTAAGCGAATTAAAGCTTATTAGCAGGAATTGGGCGCCCGATTGAGGGATAAGTCCCATGTCATCCTGCTAAGAATATAATATAAAATTTATGTAAAATTTGTTTGCTCGTGGGGCTGAGCGCAGCGAATGCCCCACTTGACAACGGGATCAAGGAACAAGACCCTTGGAGGTGAATGACAATGGTAGATCTTAGCAACAAAACAATAGAAAATCTTTTTTTCCAACAGATAAAATCCCTGAGTGTCAGGGGATAAGGAGGTGATTGTATTTATGCTCAGAAACTTATTCAAGAAAAGGTATTCATTCATGGAATGGGATTCATACAAGAGGAAGATTGACTTCCTTTCAGAGTTCAGATTCCAGCAGGAGGTTCGCACTCATAATCTAAAGATTTCTTAACTTATGCCTAGCCAAAACACCTCGTGCCTTACTGCCTTGGGCTTACGCCCGGCAGGGGCCCTCTTTCTAATGGCCATATATAGGTAAAATTTATATAGTATTTATATACAATATATGATATATGAGGGTGCTTACAAAGGATGAGTTTAAGATAGAGAAAATGCGTTTCTTTGAGGCTATTGTAAAAGGTGTGATATTCATATATCCTACTGACACAATATATGGTATTGGATGCGACGCCACAAACAGTGATGCTGTCAAGAAAATAAGAGACCTAAAAAAACGTCCAAAAAACCCTTTCTCAGTGATAGCTCCTTCAAGAGAATGGATTGAAGAGAACTGCATTGTAGAAGGCAATGCAAAAGACTGGCTGGATAAGCTTCCAGGACCATACACACTGATACTCAGGCTGAAGAACAAAGGAAGTGTTGCTCCAGAAGTGATACCTGACACAGATTGTATTGGAGTAAGGATACCAAACCACTGGTTCAGCGCTGTAGTCAGAATGCTTGACACACCAATAGTCACAACAAGCGTGAATGAAGCAGGCAAGAGATTCATGACATCAATTGAAGATATGGATCCGGATATGCAACCATTTATTGATTTTATGATAGATGAAGGAGAGAAACAAGGAAGACCATCAGATGTTATACACCTAACAGGAGAAGATGTCCTGATCAGAGACAGGCAATCTGATAAAAATTTTGATGACTTGAAGAAGATTTAAATAGTATGGTTAATTCTAATATATTATGGTAAAGAAAGAAGAAGAGCACAAAAAGCTCAGGATACTGGCTTCAGGAGACATCCATGGGGATGTGGGCCTTGCCAGAAAACTTGCTGAAAAAGCAGAGAAAGAGAATGTTGACCTTGTGATACTCTGCGGAGACCTGACCTTCTTTGACCAGAGCACAGACGGAATAGTCGGGCCTTTTGTTAAGAAGCACAAAAAAGTCCTGCTCATACCTGGAAACCATGAGAGCCTTGCGACAGCTGACTTCCTTGCAGAGCTTTATGGAGTCAAGAATATTCATGGTTATTCTGTAAAATACAAGGATGTTGCTATATTTGGAGCTGGCGGAGCCAATATAGGTATGCATCAAATAAGCGAAAAAGATATGTATGACCTGCTGAAAAAAGGATACGACAAGATAAAAGACATCAGAAAGAAGATAATGGTCACCCATGTACATCCTACAGAGACCACAATGGAAAAATTCTCAAATTTCGTGCCAGGCAGCACAGGAGTCAAGAGAGCAATAGACAAATTCCATCCAGACATCCTGCTATGCAGCCATGTGCATGAAGCAGAAGGCATTGAAGAGAAAGTAGGCAAGACCAGAGTCATCAATGTAGGGAAAAAAGGCAAGATTATAGAGATCTGAAAATGATAGAGGCAGAAGTCAAGATTCTTGAGATTGACAGAAAAGACATTGAGAAGAAACTTCTTTCTACTGGAGCAAAAAAAGTCTTTGATGATGAGATAGATGCTTTTTTCTTTGATTTTGATGATTCCAGGATAAAGAAAGACCATAATCATCTCAGACTGAGAAAGGAAGGTGACAAAGCCACTCTCACATTTAAAGTTCATCTAAGCAATAAAGGAGCAAAGGTATGCGAAGAATATGAGACTGAAGTCTCTGATTTTGATTCTATGAAAAGCATTCTTGAGAGTATAGGCCTGAAAGTGTTCAGGAGAATGGTCAAGAACAGGATAAGCTACAAACTTGAAGGAGTATCTTTTGAGATAGACAAATATAAGGGAGAATATGAATCCATCCCTGAATTCCTTGAGATAGAGGCAGAAGACCTCAAGACAATATACAAATATGC
>JAHJCS010000156.1 GCA_018812465.1 Nanobdellota archaeon
CAGGCAGCGCGTCTGAACCCACAAGCTGCACAATCTCCATGAGCTTCTCCTCTTCCTGCAGTATTGACATGCATCGGTCTATGAAATGCCGCCAGTCTGATGCAATGGTCTTTGCGTACCATGGCTCAAGAGTGTCAAGGTAAAGGCTGTATGATGTCAGCCAGTTTATTGAAGGAAAATGCCTTCTCTGGGCAAGCTTTGCGTCAAGAGCCCAGAATGTCTTTGTCACTCTCAGTGTTCCCTGTGTGACTGGCTCTGAGAAGTCTCCGCCAGGAGGGCTCACTGCTCCAATGATTGTCACTGATCCTTCTTCATTGTCTCTTCCTTTTCCAAGAGGTATTATCCTTCCTGCCCTCTCATAGAACTCAGAGAGCTTTGTTGAAAGGTAAGCTGGATATCCTTCTTCGCCAGGCATCTCTTCAAGCCTTGATGAGATCTCTCTCATAGCTTCTGCCCATCTTGATGTTGAGTCAGCCATAAGAGCAACACTATATCCCATGTCCCTGAAGTATTCTGCTATTGTGATTCCTGTGTACACTGAAGCTTCTCTTGCTGCAACAGGCATGTTGGAAGTGTTTGCTATGAGCACAGTCCTGTTCATGAGTGGTCTTCCGGTCTTTGGATCCTTGAGATGAGGGAATTCTGTCAGTACTTCTGTCATCTCATTGCCCCTCTCTCCACATCCGATATATACAATGATATCAGCGTCACACCATTTTGCAAGCTGCTGCTGTGATACTGTCTTTCCAGCTCCGAAAGGACCAGGAATAGCAGCTGTTCCTCCTTTTGCTAGAGGGAAAAGCACATCGAATATCCTCTGGCCAGTCTTCAGCGGAATCTCAGGAGCAAGCTTCTTTGAATTAGGTCTTGGGTTCCTGACAGGCCATCTCTGCATCATTGTTATATTGTTATTTCCATCAATTACTGCGATTATATCATCTACTGTGAATTTTCCTGAACTTATATCTGTAAGCTTTCCTTTCATTCCAGGAGGAACCATTATCTTATGGATAATTCCTTCGGTCTCCTCAACTTCTCCTAAGACATCACCGGGAATTACTGAATCTCCTTTCTTTGCCTTTGCCGTAAACTCCCATTTCTTTGAATGATTCAAGCCTGGAGCATCCACTCCCCTCTCTATGAAATCTCCCATCTGCTTCTGGAGGACTGGAAGAGGCCTCTGGATACCATCATAGATGCTGGTCAGGAGTCCTGGTCCTAGCTCAACAGACAATGGCATGCCTGTGTTCTCTACTGGCTCTCCTGGTTTTATTCCTGAAGTGTCCTCATAGACCTGGATGACTGTCTGGTCTCCGTTTATCTGGATTACCTCACCCATCAGCCTTTCTTTGCCGACCCTGACAACATCATACATCCTTGCCCTGAGTCCCTTTGCCACCACTACAGGCCCGGCTATCCTAAATAGCAGGCCTTTGTCTTTCGCTGCTGTTTCTGATTTTGATTTTTTTGCGTCTTGTTTCTTAGATTTTTTTGCCATAATATCTCACCTTTCTAGATCATTAATCCTTCCATAGGTCTACTCCTATTGATTTAATTATCATTTTCCTTAGTGTGTCCTGTGCTGTTGATTCTGTTGACACCACTACTGCAACAGGCTTGACACTTGTCTCTACTGCCTCTCTTGTCCTCTCGCTTAGACAGGTGATTGTTGCGTCATCTGTCACCATTATCCCTATATTCTGGTCCTTCATTATCTCAGCTATCTTCTTTTCTGAGTCATCAGTATTCTCTACATCGATGACCTTGGTTATTCCTGACAGCCTGAATCCAAGAGTGAACTCCGGCCTTCCTATGACTGCGATTTCCATTGGCTGTTTTAACCCCATATCACAAGCTGTTTCTCGATGAACTCATCTTTGAGTCCCAGCTGCCTTCCTTTTATTATTGTCCTTAGATTCTTTATCTCAATCTCTTTTGCGAACATGTATCCTAGTATGACATCCACTGAGAGAGGATTCTGGTGCAGAAGGAGTATCTGCCGCTCTAGGAGATGCTTGTTAAGCTTAAGCTCCACTGGAGAGATATCCTTCTTTGACTTGTCATACACATCTTTGAGCAGCTTTCCATAACCGAACTTCCCGATAAGATTTATTGCTGATTCAATATCATCTGATTTTGCGAGCCTGAGAAGCTCCTGCCTGCTCAGTCTTGAGCCATAAAAAAGCATGAAATTCTCAATCTCCTCATGAGCCATGCCTGCTTTCTTCAGCTTGAGCAGGGTCTTTATGTTGAGAATGTGAACCTCATTCTCAAGGAAATCTCTGAAAAGCTCACCTTGCTTAGGCATCCTCTGTGAAAACATGATTGCATTGGAATAATAGAACCGATCAAGGAGGTTCTCAACA
>JAHJCS010000157.1 GCA_018812465.1 Nanobdellota archaeon
ATATCTTTTTTCTTTATTTTTTTCATTAGATTTATAAATATCGACTGATTCTATGATGTCATGCGCTTTTGCGCAGATTAAAATAAATAACAAAGGTGAAATAGGAAATGTATGGACAAGGAGGAGGGTTTGACAGGCCCGAAAGAAATTTTGCGCCGGTGAAAGTCGGTGATGAATTGAATGTGAAAATAGAGGCTGTTGGTGAGAAAGGCGACGGCATAGCAAAGAAGGATGGTTTTGTCTTGTTTGTACCAAACACAAAAGAAGGCGAACAGGTTAAAGTGAGAGTGACAAAGGTTCTTAGGAAAGTTGGCTTTGCAGAAGTCGTCGGAAAGTCAGAAGGCAGTATAGAAAGCCAGAAAGCAGATTCCCCTGACTCAAGAAGACAGGAAAAGGAGATGCCAGATGACTCAGAAGAATTTGGAGAAGCACCAGCAGAGGATATTCCTGAGCCAGAAGAAGAAAACAAAGACCTCTCTTAGATATCACAATCTGAAGAAGACAATACACTAAGATATATCAATATCCAGAGAATATTTAAATAGTTCTTTTTTTATTTTGATTATTATGAGACTGTTCATAGCTTTTGATGTAAGCAAAGAAGCACACGAAGAGCTTCTTAGGATTCAAAAAGGAATCGAGCATGCAAAGATCAATCCAGTCAGAAAGTTCCATCTTACTCTAAAGTTTCTTGGAGAAGTCAGCGAAGACAATGCTGAAAAGATAAATGAAAAACTCAGGAAGATAAAGTTTAAAGGTTTTGATGCAGAGCTTGGTGTTGTGGGAGTATTTCCTTCTGAGGATTATATCAAAGTGATCTGGGTAGGCCTAAAACCAGAAGATAAGATAATAATGCTTCAGCAGAAGATTGAAGAGGCATTATCAGGATTTTTCCCAAAAGACATCAGATTCCATCCCCATATTACCCTGGCCAGGGTCAGATCTGTTGAGGATAAGACATTGCTTAGGGAATGCCTTAAAGGCCTTGTGCCAGATAAGATACGCTTTAAAGTAGGTTCTTTTAAGCTGATAAAGAGCGAATTGAGGCCTGGAGGGCCTGTGTATGAGTTCCTGGAGGAGTATGGACTAAAATGAGCAACCCCATCAGATGGATGCTGGATTTGGTATTAAGAACAAAGAAGCGTTCAAAGTTAGCAAACTCAATTAATGAGAAGATTGATGGTTTTCTGAGTAGATATTTTCCAAGAAGAGAGGAAACAGTATTGCGTAAGGACCAAGTACCAGAGGCAAAGGCCGAATTGGATGATATAAAGAAGACTGTTCTGGGATTAAATTGTCTTGGATTCTTTGAGATGCGCCATGTAAAGAGTATAATGAACAACTTAAATGCATATTATTTTGAGCGTCTAGAAAGCATGAAAATGGACGCCAGACTAGATGAGATGCATGTATCAGAGATAATTGATGGAATGAATATTATAAAACATATTGTGATACATAGTCTAGAACGCAAACATAAGGATATAGCTCATGCAGCAGAAGGCATAAGACTACATGCTAAGCATATGATGAATGTTTATTTTCATAAATCACTTGTAGGAAGGATAAATGCATTTAGAGCAATGGATCTGACTGAGGATTTTGAGATTCTAAAGCAAAGGATTGAAGACTTCAAGAGAATAGCAAAGAAAGCAGAGCCAGAGTATAAGGAAACGTACATTAGCATGGACAACATAGTTGAATCTCTTGATTTCCTGATTTACAATCTTTCAGAAAGAGAGGGGTCAGGATATAGGTTCCTGGATAATAGGCAGATTGTTCAGAAATTAGAACTTCTTATAGAAATAAGTGAGATATAACGCAATATATCAACAATAACCTTTTTAAACAACCCCCCAATTCTCCTTGTTATAGCCAAATTATGGGGAAAGGCGCTCTGCGGACCCCATATACGCTGATGAGGCAAGAGAAATTCAGCAGTATAGGTTTATTCTATATTGCTTATAGTTTCATTTAATGGCTGATTATGCCCTTAAGGGGTTAGGAGGTAATTATAATGGCAGAACAAGAGAAACTATTGGTACCGATTGATGAATACCTGAAAGCAGGAATCCATATAGGTACAAAATTCAAGACAAGATACATGGATAGCTTCATCTACAAAGCAAGAGCTGACGGACTTTTTGTGCTCAATCTCCAGAAGATTGATGAGAGGATTGACATTGCAGCAAGCATGCTTGCAAGATATGCACCAGAAGACATAATAGTATCCAGCAGAAGAGAGAATAGTTGGAAAGCTGTCAAGGCTTTTGGTGATGCGACAGGAATAAGAATATTTCCAGGAAGATATCCTCCGGGAATACTGACAAACCCGGCTCTAGAGAAATTTATAGAGATCAAGCTGATGATGGTCACAGACACATGGCCTGACAGAAATGCAGTGAAAGATGCATTGATGGTAGGAATTCCGGTGATTGCTCTTTGCGATACAAATAACCAGACTAACAATATAGATTTGGTCATACCTTGTAATAACAAGGGAAAGAAAGCTCTTGGCCTGCTCTTCTGGATTCTTGCAAAAGAATACCTAAAAAGGAGAGGGTTGCCTGAGAAAGATCTAAAGCTTGAAGATTTTGTCGAAGATTAAACCAGAATCTGTTGTTTTTTCTTTTTTATATTTGTTTTATTGCTGAAAGAGTAATTGCAGGTAGATTCATTATTCATCTATCCCAAATACCCCTTCTTCTCTTATCTCAAGTATTGCGCTCTTTGCCTCTGGAAGAGACCTATGTTTCATAAGAATTGCAAGCCTCTTGTTCTTGTGGCCTTTCTGCAGCTCAATGAGACACTTGCTGCCATATTTCACAATATCTCCTCCGACAAGATTCACTTTGTCCCTGTCATCAAAAGAGCTGTAGACCTGGGTTGTGATGAGGACTGGAATATTCTTCTTCCTTGCTATCTCTGTGAGATAAGAGAACTGAAGTCCCAGATCCCTGTTAGTAAGAGTTACAGAGTTATCTCCTCCTTTGTCTCTTTCTATCCTGTAAAGCATTGAGATTGTATCTATTATTATCAAACCGATCTTGTCATTAGCAAGCAGCCGAAGCCTGTCAAATACCTTCTTCTGCTCTTCAAAGTCAACAGGCTTAAGCAGAAGAATGCTGTCAAGTATGCTCTTGTAATCCTTGGATACCTGCATGAGCCTTGAGATAGAGAACCCGCCTTCTGTATCTATATATATGACCTTCTTTCCTGAGCCTATAACAGTTATGGCAGCCAGAAGGCATAGATTGGTCTTACCTGATCCTGCAGGCCCGAATAGGGTGGATATTACGTCTATCTCATACCCTCCTGCAAGCATGTTATCCAAAGCAGAAACTCCAGTGGAAATCCTTTTGAGACCCATAATAAACCCCTGATATAGCAGTATCAGAGTGATTTATATATCTTTCTAAAACTATATATATCATGTCTTATAAATGGAGGTTATGAGAAAGAGCCATTATATCCTGGCGTTGATCCTTTTTATTACACTGGCAACAAGGCTTATACTGGCTTTCCAGACACCCCAGTTCACAGGACCAGAATCATACTTCGCAATCAGACAGATAGAGCACATAAGTTCTACAGGATTCCCTCTATTCCATGATGACCTGAGTTATGGAGGAAGAGAAGACATATTCACACCATTCTTTTATTATTTCATGGCATTCTTCGATCTGTTCCTGCCAATAGGCATTGTCGGCAAGGTTGTGCCTAATCTGCTTGTTTCGCTGATTGTAATCCTTGTGTATATGATATCAAAAGATATCAGCAATGATGAGGATGCTTCTCTGTTCTCTGCATTTGTCGCAGGATTCATCCCAGTATTCTACAAAGAGACCCTTAACACAATCTCAGTCTATGCTCTTGCATTCCCTTTGATGCTCTTCATGATCCTATGCTTCCTTAGGATAACCAAGAAGGATTATCCTTATTATTTCCTTATCTCTCTGTTATTATTGGTATTGACAAGCCCTTCTGTTGCAATACTCTTATTGGGATTTGTATTCTACATGGCTCTTGTGAAACTTGAGGATCACAGGCAGAGCAGGGTAGAGATAGAAGTGATACTTTTCTCAATAGTGTTCACTGTATGGATTATGTTCATAATATTCAAGAAAGCTTTCCTCATGCATGGGCCGCTGGTGATATGGCAGAACATCCCGCCAGAGATATTGAAGATATATTTCTCTCAAACAACCATCATTGGAGCAATATACCAGATAGGCTCTCTCCCTATATCCTATGGTGTCTATGCAGTCTATGATCATCTGTTTAGGAATAAAGAGAGAAAATTCTATCTCATAATAGGAATGGCATTCTCAACAGGCTTCCTCCTTTGGCTGAGGCTCATAGAAGTGGGTCTTGGGTTGATGTGCATAGGCATTGTAGCCACTCTTCTTCTCCCTAAATTCTATAAGTTCAGTTTTGATTATCTGAAGAAGACAAGATTCGCCAGATTCAAGACATTATACTTATTGTCTCTGTTTGTAGCATTCATATTTGCTTCAGTGATACCATCCATAGTCTCTGGTATGGATGCAGTAGACAGAAGCCTAACAGATAGTGAATACCAATCATTCATATGGCTGAAGCAGAACACAAAAGAGGATTCTATCATAATATCATCTGCAGAAAAAGGCACTATGATTGCATCTGTATCAGAAAGGGCTAACATAGCTGATATGAGATTCCTTCTGCAGAAGGATGCTACTCAGAGAATTAATGATATAAGAAAGCTATACCAATCCAGGTTTGAGACAGAAGCCCTTGGAGTGCTCACCAGGTATGGGGTAGATTATATATATTTCTCAGATAAAGAAAAGAATGATTTCAGTGTAGATGATCTTGTCTTCACTGAAAACAGACAGTGCTTCAGCCTGGAATACGACAAGGATATAAAGATATACAAAGTAGGATGTGAGCTAAAATGATGGACAGGAGAAAGAGCATGACGCTGATCTACCTGAGTATTGCGGTGGTCTTCTTCCTTTTGCTCCCGCAGGCAATGAGAATTCTGCAAGGCAACCCCACATTGACTGGCAAAGAGCCTTACTTCCATGCAAGAATGGTTGAACAGGTGATGCAGAACAGGATATTTGAGCAGGATAGTCTGGTTTATGGCGGAAGAACCTTGTTTTATACACCATATCATCTCATTGCAGCAGGATTCTCATTCCTAATAGGTATAGAGCTGGTTCTCAGGATATTGCCTATGATATGCGGAATCATCTCAATGGTATTATTCTATAAGATACTCAAAAAATATAGCTATGACAAATTCACAAGGATAGTTGCTGTGCTTGTGCTGGCATCTTCTCCTGCATTCATATATGTCTTTACGACAACACAGGATTCTCTGGCAATAGCATTGACCATTTTTGGGACTTATTTCTTTGTAAATGGAAAGAAAAAGATGCATCTTGTCTCTTTCCTGTTCTTTCTGGCTGCTTCATTGTTCAGCCTGTTCAATACACTGGTGATAATCATACCTCTGCTCATGTACTCTTTCATAAAAGGCAGACGGCAGAAGTTCTCTATGGCAACATCAATAGTGCTGCTTGGAGCCTATATGATAAACCCATCTCCAGTGTTCTATAATCTTATCACAGGATCCCCCCAGATGCTGAAAGGATTTATCTCAGACCTTGGAGGCCCTATAGGGATAGGGGTGTTCTATCTTATGCTGGTCATTATTGGTCTGGTGTACTCTTGGCAGGAGAACAAGAAATATTACCCACTTTATATGATACTAGTCTTATACGCGCTCTCATTCTACTTTGCAAGAGGGTATGTGCTTGGTTATATGAATTTTTTTATGGCAATCTTCGCAGCCCAAGGAGTAAAAATAATCAAAGATCTTAACTGGCAGATGAAGATGATAAAAAACCTTACTTTTATTGTCATTGCATGCGGCCTGCTTTTTTCCATGATATCATTCTCAGGCAGACTGGCAGA
>JAHJCS010000158.1 GCA_018812465.1 Nanobdellota archaeon
ATCATAGGATTATTGATAATCATAGGAACAGGGCTTCTGCTTCTTTTAGTAAAATTTAGGGTATATAATGTATGGAAAGTATGGTTCTTCATAGCTGTATGGGCAACACTATCTGTTGCATTTGGAGTTTACTTAAATTGGATGGTTGCAGCAACCCTTGCTTTTGCTCTTGGTCTTTGGAAGATACTCAAGCCTAATGTGTTTGTCTATAATTTCACAGAAGTGTTCATCTATACTGGAATAGCAATACTTATGCTCCCTCTCCTGAACCTTTTTGCTGCATTCGGGCTTCTCATCATTATATCACTTTATGATATGTACGCTGTGTGGCAGTCAAAGCACATGATCAAGATGGCAAAGTTTCAGACAGATTCAAAGGTTTTCGCAGGTCTGTTCATACCATACAAGATACCTTCATCAGCACAGACTTCTATTTCTGGCAGAAAGTCCAAAGCAGTGAAATCCGGCTCAGTAAAGACTAAAATCAGAAGCGCGATACTGGGTGGAGGAGATATAGCATTTCCTCTTCTTTTTTCAGGTGCTGTGATGGAGCATCTCATAACAGTACAAGGAATCGCAAAGCCAGCAGCTCTCGGGCTCACAGGAATAATCGCATTATGCTCAGGAATAGCATTATTCATTCTTCTTGCAAAAGCTGAAGAGAAGAAGTTCTATCCTGCAATGCCTTTCCTTAGCCTTGGATGTTTTATAGGATCCCTGATAATATTCTTAATCACATTATACTAATCTGATTATTAATGATATGTAAGAATTATAAAAATAAAAAATAAAATAGAATGCTTATTTTTTCTTCTTGGTCTCGCACTTGCATATTGAAGTTGATGAAGCACCAAGTCCAAAAAGCAGGAAAATCAATGTCCATGGCTGTATGCCCCAGAAAGTCCATATTCCAATGTCTCTCAAAAGCAACAGGACGCCTAGAATAAGGACAAGGACGCCCCACCACATCTTACCGCATTTCCAACACATAATATCACCTCTAAATGCCTTTTAGGGCATGATTTATATAAATCTTTTCCGTAAAATATTTAAAACGTAGTTATAAGCTATATACTGGCAGGCTAGATCGGAGGGTTAGCCGTCCTCTGTAACCATCAACCGGCTTTAGGTGGGATTGAAGCCTGAGGAGAGGTATGATCTGTGGGCAGTGGTCCTGACTTGGACTGTGATATTCTGTCCTGTAGGATTGATACTTTAGGGAATCGTGTCAGGCGGGGAACCGAGCAGCACTAACTTCTGGTATTGATGCTTGTAGGGTAGCGGAATTGAGGAAAAGCTGGGGTTAACCATTGTTCATGTTTCATATCCATCTTTGGGCGCGCCTGCCAACTTTTTCCGTTATTTTCACGACTTCTGAAGCATGAAATCCAAAAGATTTATATATGAAATCCCCATAACCCCTATTATGAGAACCAAAACTATCTCAAGTATTGTACTGGTTTTGGTAGTCGTAGTTCTAGTCCTGATCCAATAAACTGGACAGGGCGTTGTTTCATCTCAAAAAATATGGTCAGGGAAACAATGTCCTTGACAGCAGGCTAGAATTCTGACATCAGTGAGGCAGAAAATGACAATAGACAACAAGGTTATCTCAATAGAAAAGAAAGTGAGCAACATAGAGAAGGGTATATGGACAATAGGTCCATCATTCTATGAAGTGATATCATCAGAAGAGATTCCTTCGCCTGATACTGGCAACTTTGTGGGCATACAAAGAATCAATTCAAGAGGAGGTTGGGAAAGACAGTTCAGGATTATGATTCCTATTCATTATCGTATGAGCTTGGATAACTCAGAGGAGGATGGCAGGCCAAGACTCTTCGTGCTCAATAACTTTGATCATAGCACATCATATCACTATAGTCTTGATGCTTTTAATCCAAGGGTTCCTGCTGCAATGGAGTTCTTCAAGGAAGACATAAGGCAGAATGTCATTGCACAGGCAATGTGGTGGGACAATAAGTACTGTAATGCTGATTATGATCTAAAGCAGGCTTATGGCTTTGCTGACTTCACAATAGACCAGAAAGTAGCGATGATAAAAAGAGGGGTCTTTCCAATATCAGGAGAAGAGTACCGGCCAATAAATGTAGAACCTATGCACAACCATAGCAGAAAGGGAGCATATGGAATAATCATTCAGAGAATGAAAAAAGGAAAAGAGAATGGAGACGCGGTTATGATGGTTGTCAGCTCACCTAATTTTACTTTCGGATTCGATCATGGAGCCAATGGCACAAGCCTTTCTGTAAAAGGAAAGGATGGCAAGCCCTACAATGGCTCTTTTGATAAGATCTTGATAGATATGCCTCCTGAGCTTGAAGGTTTGGATAGGGAGGCTTTCAGGGCATTGAAGGCTTATGCATTAAGGGCGGATACATTAAGCACAGGACGGGGGCATGATCTTCATGAAGCATTCTACAAATAATCATGGACACAGAAACATCTGTCCTGTGAGATATTCTTTTGATATTACTAGGTCTTTTTCTCTTCTTCTGCGGTGAGCTGGTAGAGTAGCCAGCAGCGCATTTGATTTCAAATCTTATTTTTTATTTTCTTGTAACTTAATAAAATAAAATTTAGACGGAGGGATAAGATGAATAAAATTCAGATTTTTGATACAACCTTAAGGGATGGAGCCCAGACAGCATTTATCGGGATAGGTCCTGAAGACAGGTATCTTATTGCAAGAGCACTGGCCTACACTGGAGTTGATGTGATTGAAGCAGGTTTTGCTGCTAACACTATTGATTACCTCACTTTGAGGGTTATATCAGAGAAAATTGGTAATTCAGATAATTCTCCTGTGATATGCAGCCTTGCAAGAGCCCTGCCCGGCGATGTTGAACTGGCATACCAGAGTGTACAGCCTGCAAGACCTGATAAGAGAAGGATTCATGTATTCATTGGCACATCAGAAGAGCTTCTTGAGCATAGCATTGAGAAACCAAAGACTGAAGTCCTTAAGATGATAGGGGACAATGTCAGAAAAGCCAGAGAACTGCTCGGAGAACAAGGTCAGGTGCAATACTCTTCAGAAGATGCCATAAGGGCCATGAGAACTCCTGAAGGGAAGGAGTGGCTTGCCAAGACAATAGAGGTTGCTATTGAAGCAGGAGCCGATGTGATAAACATTCCTGACACAACAGGTTCAGCAACGCCTAGAGAATATTATGATGCAATAAAATACCTAAAACAGAATGTTGAAAGGATAGACAAAGTGGTATTGAGCGTTCACCCTCATAATGACTTTGGAAATGCTGTTCCTGTAGCATTAAGCGGACTGGAAGCTGGAGTTACTCAGGTAGAAGGTTGTGTTAACCAGCTTGGAGAAAGGGCAGGTAATGTAGACTGGCCGACTGTTGTTGCTAATCTTAAATGGGGAGGTTACCAGAACTTAATAGATGTTGATCATATAAAAACAACAGAATTCAAAGATCTATCAAATCTTGTGAAAGCTGCAATTGGAACAAACAGGATGCTAAATCACCCTCTTGTTGGGGATTCTGCTTTTGCCCAAAGTTCTGGAATCCATGTCAAAGGAATACTCAGAAATCCAAACACCTATGTGATAATCCCTCCTGAAGCTGTTGGCAGAAAGATTGAGGTTGTTCTTGGACAGACCTCAGGGATGCATACAGTCTACAATTTTCTTAAGAACAATGGATATGGTGAAGTGGATTGTGATTACTCAGAGAAGCAGATAGTCTTAATGACTGATGCGGTTAAACGGATGAGCATGAAAAACAGGTCAAGTCTCACACATACAGAATCAAAGCTTCTTGCAGAACATTACATAAAATGCCAGCCTTTACATCCAAGGATTTCCCTTGTTCACTGGCAGAGCATAGACCAGATGTATGGAAGGCCGGAATTTGAGGTTGCTGCTGTTGTTGACGGAAAACTAAAACAAGGCAGAGGCCAGGGAGAAGGTCCTGTAGATGGTTTCATAAATGCAATGGTTGACGCAACAGGCATCACAGTAGACGGCCTTGTTGACTGGCAGGAGATGCCCCAGTTCTTTGGTTTTGGGGCAAAGGGATATGAGATGCTTCAAAAACTGGGATTGACTGACTCTGAGAAGATGATGCTTGGACTTAGCAATGGAGTGAGCAGGGGACAGGAAGCACCTGCCCACAGCATTGTTGAGATTGCTAAAGGGAGAGAGACCTATTGCTGTAGGGGGTTTAGTCCTAAAATAACAGAAGCAAGTTATAATGCAATAGCAACCACATTTGATGCTATGCATAGGCTAGAATAGGCTATTTCCAAAACCTTTATATACCACTTATATATAACAACAAACAATATGGTATCAGGCATACTGAGCGGAATAAGTATTCTTTCTATTAGCCTGATTGCTATTATTATCTGAGCCCAAAAGACAAAGTCTAGGGCCATGCAGCGTTAAAAAACTAAGAGGCAGTGCTATAAGGAGGCAAAGAAGATGGGAAGGCAGAGAGTAATAACTTTGTATGAATCACTTAGGGATGCTGAGCAGGGGGATATCTCCTGGACTACTGAACAGAAGGTTTCTCTAGTTGAGAAACTGAATGAATTAGGGTCTTTCCATAAACGAATAAACATTGAGGTAGGTATGCCTGGAGCTAATGAAAAAGATAGAGAAGTCTTTGATAGATTAAAAGAAATGGAATTTGATCATCTTAATATTTATGCTTTCAGCGGCACAATACATAAAGATAACACTGTCGAGACAGATGAGGTATTCCAGCAGGTTCTCAATTCATGGGTGCCTAATGTCACTATAGTTGGGAAGAGTTGCGGAGATCATGTCAAGAGAGGTTTAGGGGCAACTTATACTAGGAATCTTGAGCTTATAACAGAAAGTGTTTTAGCACTTAAAGGCGCAGGAAAGAATGTCAATTTTGATGTAGAGCATGCTTTTGATGGGTATAAATTCAATAAGGATTACTTTTTTCAGACGCTTAAAGCTGCTGTTGATGCAGGAGCAGATTGTTTAACTCTCTGTGATACTAAAGGCGGTTCAAAACCAAATCATGTTGGAAAAGTTATCAAAGAAGTAATAGAGTATTTTTATGGGAAAGTTCCTGTTGCAGTGCATTGCCATAATGACCGGGGAAAGGCTGTTGCAAATTCAGAAGCTGCTGTTGATGCAGGTGCAGTTGAAGTCCAGGGAACTTTTTTGTATGATAGTACCGGAGAAAGATGCGCAAATGCTGACTTAGCATGCATCACAGGCAATCTCATTGAGGATGATGAATCTGATTATGTTGTGCTGCCAAACAAACGGTTTGAAAAGCTCACCTCTATTGTCAGGGCAATGGAGGTGATTGCTGGAGTTGAGCATGATCCTTCTAGGCCTTATGTTGGAAGGAATGCTTTTGCGCATAAAGGAGGATATCACCAGGCTGATGTAAAGAAGCATCCAGACCTTTACGAGCATGTTGATCCAGCTAAATATGGCAATAGAAGAAGATTTATTGTATCTGATCTTGGAGGCAGAAGCGGTTTGAGGTATATATTTGAAGAGCTGAAACTTCCAGAGCCATCCAGATCTGTATTTGACAAGCTTGCTGAAAAGATCAAAAGCAATGGAATGGAAAGAGAGCTTATGCAGAAAACAGACGATTCTCTGGCTCTATTCCTACTCACAGAAGGGGGGTTCATTAGCAATCCCTTTGTTGTCAAGTACAGAAGGATAATCGATGAAGAAAGAGTAGGCAATGGAGATCAATATAAAAATGTAGATGCTGTTGTCAGGATTGAAGGAATGGAGCCTGGAATAGGTTATGGTGTTGGTCCTGTCAATGCATTGAATAATGCAATAAAGGCTTCTTTAGCAACATCCAAAGACAAAGCTATAAGGAATCTTGATGAATTACACCTTAAGGGCTTTTATGTAAAGACTATGAATGGTGATCAGGGAACTGCTGCAACAGTAAAAGTAGAGGGTGTATTTGATTATAGGGGAAGGACAATACACACATCATGTGTTCATGATAACATAACCAAGGCATCAGAACGAGTCATAGTGGACGCTCTTAAGGTAGCGCTCATACCCTCTG
>JAHJCS010000159.1 GCA_018812465.1 Nanobdellota archaeon
GTGAAATTGGATCTTATCATACCCTACAAGGATGGGTATTCAGATAAAAAAGAAGACAACTCAATTGTGGTCAAGATGAGATATGGCGATGTATCATTCCTTTTCATGAGTGATTGCACATCAGCATGTGAAGACAAGCTGAAGGGTTATGACCTCAAAGCAGATATACTAAAGATTGGCGATTTTGGTTCTAATGAGTCAACATCTGACGAATTCCTTGATAATGTCAAGCCTAAGGTAGCAATAATCTCAACTGACATGACTGAGTGCAGCTTCTCTCTGCTTGACACTGTGAAGAAGCTTGAGGATAGGGGAATAAGGGTATATAGGACAGATATATACGGAACAATCACTGTGGAAAGCGACGGCAAGACATTCTCACTTAAGACAGAGAAAAGCCCTGGCGAGGAAGGTGAGGGACAGCAAGAATGATCCTCAAAATCCTGCTGCAATTTCTTGTGATTCCTTCTGCTCTAGCAATAATAATGTATCTCCTGGTTCATTTCCAGCTTCTTCTTTTCCATAAGCTTCTCAAAGTGGACCTTTCTGACAATCTGAGAAAGAGAATCTGCATAACAACATCAATCTCATCTTTTGTTGCTGCAATCATTCTCATCTTTATCAATAATTATATGAAGTTACATTTAAATACAGGAAGTGTTTAGGAAGTCATAATGGCAGAGAAAAACCAGAAAAAGGTGAACAAATGGGTTGTGGTGCTAGGAGTCTTGGCTCTGCTGGTTCTTGTAAGCATAGCCATCACAGCCATCATAGGATTTGCTTTTGATGTCTCACGATCAGGCAATGTCGCTGTTATCAACATTGAGGGCCCTATTGTGGTGAGCAAGTCAAGCGCATTCTCAAAAATGGCAGTATCATCTGACATTATCTCATTTATTGAACAGGCTGACAAGAATCCCTCTGTCAAGGCGGTTATATTTAACATAAATTCTCCAGGAGGTTCAGCTGTTGCGACTGATGAGATCTCTCAGGCAATAAAGAAGCTGAACAAGACAACTATTGCAGTGATAAGAGAAGTCGGAGCTTCTGGAGGATACTGGATAGCATCATCAGCAGATCATGTTATTGCAAACAGGATGTCTATCACAGGATCAATCGGTGTCATTGGTTCATATCTTGAGTTCTCAAGCTTTCTTGATAATTATAACATTACCTACCAAAGGCTGGTTTCAGGTAAGTACAAGGATACAGGATCGCCTCTAAAAGAGCTTACCTATGAAGAGAAAGCACTCATTCAGGACATCCTTGACGAGATTCATGAGGAATTCATAATTGAAGTATCAATGAACAGAAATCTTCCTGAAGACAAGGTAAGAGAGATTGCCACAGGGGCAATATACACAGGAAAGAAAGCAATGGAGCTTGGTCTAGTAGATGAGCTTGGAGGATTGGATGAGGCTAAACAATTCATAAATAATACCCTCAATATCACTCCTGAATTAGTTGTTTACGAGAAAGAACTAACATTGAGCGAGGTCTTTTTCCAGGCAGTCTCAGAACAGTCTTTCTCAATAGGTGAAGGAATAGGCTCTACATTGTTTGACAGTCCTGGGATAAGGATATAAAATGATCAACTTCTTTCTGATTGTGTTAGGTCTTTTCGGTCTTTGGCTTGGAGCTGACCTTGTCATAAATTCATCACAAAGAATTGCTAAATCTCTTAATATCTCTGAGGCTTCCATTGGTCTTACCATATTATCTATTGGAACTTCTCTGCCTGAGATAACAACACATATTGTCTCAAGTATTGACATTCTTAATGGGGTAGAAGCATCAGGCATTGCTGTAGGGACCAATGTTGGGTCAAATCTTTTCCAGATAACTATGGTTATGGGCATTGTAGGCCTTTTTGTCACAATCAAATCCAATGATATAATCATAAAGAGGGATTATCTTCTTATGCTTGGAGCAATATTGCTTCTATGGCTTTTTTCTCTGGGAGGTTTCATCAGCAGGCTTGAAGGAATCATCCTTGCAGGAATTTACCTTATGTATCTTATCTATCTTAGCAAGAAAGAGAAGGTGAGAGATAAGAACCCTTACCAGACAAAATACATCAAGGACTTTATCTTGATAGCTGCTGGAATAGCTTTGCTTCTCTTTTCAGCTGATTTTGTGGTTGACAAAGCTATTATATTGTCAGAGAATTGGGGAATAGCAGAATCATTTGTAGGCACGCTCATAATAGGATTAGGCACTGCACTGCCTGAGCTAACAACAGCTATTATTGGATTGATGAAAGGAGCCAATGATCTATCTCTTGGGACTCTTGTTGGATCCAATATCACAAATCCAATGCTTGCTCTTGGAATTGGAGCAGCTATCTCAGGTTACACAGTTGACAAATACCTCTTATGGTTTGATATTCCAGTATGGTTCTTATTCTCTTTGATAATCCTGATGTTCTTCTACAGGAGCCATAAACTTAATAGGTCTGAGGCTGTGCTTTGCATCCTCATGTTCCTTTCTTATTTTGGCTTTAAGGTCTTCTATCTAAGGCAGTTATTGGGTTGAATAGTATAATTCAGCTGCTGGTTTTTAATACTTTCATTATTGAAAGTAATTAATCATGTTCTACTTTTTTCATATATATTCTATATATGCTATGACCACTATGCAGTGACTAATAACCGAAAGATTTAAATAGTAGTAATATTTGTTACTATATAATACTCAATATATTGTTGGTATATTGAAAAGGGTGGATAATGGAAGTGGCAGCACAAATCAATCCAGAGACTCCAGACTACACAGAAGCCTTCAGGCTGCTGTTCAGCAATCTGGGAATAAATCCTGATGAATCTCTTGTACAATCAGAATCCTCAATAGAGTCAAGACTTGATGAACTTGCAGAGCAGGCTCTGCAGAGAATAGGCAATATTGACATTGGAAATGGCTTGAGCATAACTCCTGATTCAATAAGATATGCAAAAGAAGATAATCTAAGATATATTGCCCAGAAAATAGGGGAGATAAACCAGAAGCTGTCAGAGAATCATGATGTTCAGTTCTATGATCAGTATATACAATCTGATCCTTATCATGCAGAAGAGTCAACTAAGTTCATAGAGTCATTCCTGGAACTTCTGAGCAACTGTCTTCTTGAGCATTATGATGCTGAATTAATAGAGGACACTATAAAATCATATGATCATGCAAGAAAAGAGCTTGACAAGGCAAATCCTTCTGAAGGCCGCTTCAGGAACAGATCTGTTCTTACTCAGTCAGAAAAAGAGCTTGCACAGTGGGCTGCTGCTGTCTATAGCAATCACTCATTATTCAGGAGAGCTGTTGACCATGCATACAGAATCATTGATGATGGAATAAGACAAGCCCAGGATTCAGGAAGCAATCCTGACTATCATAGGAGGATAGGTCAGATAACAGATTTCTTTGAAGCGCATCACATTCCATTCTCAGGCTATACCCTTAGTTACCCTCAGAAAACAAACCAGTTTGCAGGACTGGCCACTCTACTAAATAAGGGCGCTGATTATGCTAAGCTGAAGGAGTTTGCATTGAATATAAAATGCAGGATGGATGAGATATCAGGATTTCTTGCTCAAGAGACTCCTTATGCAGCATATATGCTCCAGGCTTTTGCTGGCACCAGGAGCACAAGGAAGATTATAGGCAATCTTGAAGCTCTTTCACTGAAAAGAGATATGATTGTCGCTGATGCTGTTGAAGAAGAGCTGAAAGGAAAGTCAACAGAAAGAGAGCTTATTCGGCTAGGATATTCATTTGGATCATCTTCAAGATCCAGATATTCAGGAGGTGGCAACGATGTTTCTTGATTCTTCAAGGATAATGAAGTCACTGCAGATACTTGAGAGCCTCAGGCA